>JALOKS010000458.1 GCA_025456385.1 Thermoanaerobaculales bacterium
TCACCGCCCTCTCACTGCTCCTCGCCGCCCCGGCGCTCGCCGCCGTGTGGGTGATCCCGGCCTCCTCGCGGGCCTTCCCGGCGACGCCGCCGGGCTCGGGGGGGACCATCGCGATCAGCGCCGCCGGCAACGAGTACGAGGGCGTGCAGGTGGTCGTGCGGGGCGCCTCCGCGCGGCAGGCACGGCTCACGTGGGAGGCGAAGAGCGATCCGCTGATCGTCGAGCACACGACGCTTGCCCAGGTCTACTACGTCCGCGTCACGAAGCCGTCCACGGACGCGGGCACGAAGGCGGGCTCCTACCCCGACCCGCTCGTGCCGCGCGACTTCGGCGCCGCCCTGCGGGTCCCGTCCGGGACCTCGGCGCTGTACCTGCTCGTGCACGTGCCCCTCGGCACCGAGGCCGGTACCTACCGCGCCTCGCTGCGGGTCGAGAACGGCGCCGAGAGCGTGAGCCTGCCGCTGCGCCTGCGTGTCTACGACTTCGGCTGGAAGCGCCTCTCCACGCGCAGCGCCTTCAAGCTCAACACCGTGGCGATCAAGGACAGCCTGCGCGGCAGCGTCGGCTTCACGGGCACGCGCAAGAAGCAGCTGCTCACCGCCTACTCGGCGATGCTCCTGGCGCACGGCGTCACGCCGATGCCGCCGCCCGCCGCGCCGCGCCTCGCCGGCGGCTCGATCGACGCCGCCCGCTACGCCGCCGACCTCGCGCCGTGGGCAGGGGCGGACGGACTCGACTACCCCGACCTGCAGATCCCCTGGTACCGCTGGTTCCCCGAGAGCCTCAGCCCGGAGTTGGCCTCGAGCGCCTGGATGCGCGCCTACCTCACCGACGTCTGCCGCGTGTTCGCCGAGAACGGCTGGCAGCGCAAGGCCTACGCGTTCGTCCTCGACGAGCCGACGAGCACGGCGAAGGAGCGCGAGGCGGAGCAGTACACCGGGCCTCCGCCGCCGCCGGCTTCCGCTGCCGCTTCCTGCTCACCGACGATCCGCGCCCGACCTCGCTGGGCGGCGTCAAGACGGCGAACAGCTTCCTCTTCGACGACGTCGACATCTGGTGCACGCGCTACTACTACTTCTTCGGGCGCGTGCCCGCCCTGCGCGCTCGCCGCGCCGCCGGCCAGGAGGTCTGGTGGTACACCTACGCCAACGTCGGCGCCGCCCGCATGCCGGGCTACCTCATCGACAAGACCCTCGCCGACCAGCGCGTCTTCGGCTGGCTCATGCACCAGTGGGACGTGGACGGCCTGCTCAACTGGGGCACCAACCGCTGGGGCGACGCGCTCACCGGCAACGGCTGGCGCGACCCCTACAAGGACCCGCTCTCGTACCGCAAGCCGGACGGGCGCGTCGCCAACGGCGACACCTGCCTGATCTACCCGGGCTACTACCCGCGCTACGGGCTCGACGACCCGAGCGCCGGGCCGGTCTCCTCGCTGCGTCTCGAGGCGCTGCGCGACGGCTTCGAGGACCGCGAGTACCTGCGCCTCGCGGCGCGCTCCGCCGGCGGGGCCTTCGCCAGGAAGGTCGCCGAGCAGGTGGCCTGGTTCCCCTACCCGGTGCGGCAGGCCAACGTCTTCGACTTCCCCAAGTACACGACCAGCGCCGAGGTCTTCGCCCGGGCGCGCGCGCAGCTGGCGGAGAGGATCGAGCAGGCGAGAACGGGGAGCCGGTAGCGTGGGGGTGGGCGCGCGCGGACGACGGGCAGGCAGGCGGGCGACGGGCACGCCGGCGGTCGGCGGTCACGCCGGCGCCGCGGCCGAGGTCGCGACCGCGGCCGGCGTGCCGAGCCCGAGGGGGCCTACGCTTTCGTAGGCTACCCGACCGCATCCTTGACCCGTGGGCACCCGCCACGCATCATGGCCCTGTCATGGAGAAGCGATCCGGGAGCATCGGGCGCCGGATCGCCGCACCGTTGGGGGGCCTGCCGTGAAGCACCGTCTTGCCGCGCTCTGCCTGCTCGTCGTCTTCGCCGCACTGCTCCTGCCCGCGGCGGCCGGCGCCGGCGACGTCGCCAACCAGAGCGGGCGCCTGGCGACCAGCGCCCTCTCCGACCTCGGCGGCAAGACCGCTGCCCTCTACGCCTTCGCCTCCGACGGCGCCGCCTTCGAACAGCAGCTCTTCTGGCAGAGCGAGCCCGGCGCCTTCGACGTCGCCAGGGCCAAGCTCGCCGGCGGCGACCTGAACAACGACGGCAGGCCCGACGCGCTCGTGCTCTACGACCTCGGCAAGGGCCAGAGCGCCCTCTACGCGTTCCTCTCCGACGGCGCCGCCTACGCCAAGACCACCGCCTGGCAGGGGGCGCTCGCCTGGAAGAACGCGAGGCTCTGCGCCGGCGACGTGGACGGCGACGGCGCCGACGACGCCTACGTGCTCTTCCGGACGAGCGCCGCCAGGAGCTCCGTCTACACCTTCCTCTCCTCCTCGACGCCCACGGAGACCGCCGCGCCCGCGGCGGTGAGCATGACCCGAGCGACGGCCTTCTCGGGAGCCTACGCATGGGCGCGCGCGCAGATCGCCGCGAGCGACGTGAACGGCGACGGCATGGACGAGCTGGTCAGCCTCTACCGTGTCGGCGACGCCAAGGCGAGGCTCGACGTGTTCGGCGGCACGAGCGCCAAGCTCACGCGCACGAGCCTCTGGAGCGGCCCCCTGCGCGCCGCCAGCGTGCGCCTCGCCGCCGGCGACGTCGACTCCGACGGCAAGGGCGACGTCGTGCTGCTCGGCGACGCCGGCAAACGCGGCGCCGAGCTCAAGGTGCTGCGCAGCACCGGCAGCGCGCTGCTGGCGCCCGCGACCTGGTGGTCGAGCGGCGCCGGCAGGCTCGACTGGAGCAGGTCGGCCCTCGCCCTCGGCGACGTGACCAGCGACGGCAAGGCCGACGCCGTGCTCCTCAGCCAGACCGCGGCGGCGAGCTCGAAGCTCACGGTCGCCGTGTCGAGCGGCTCGTCGTTCTCGGCCGGCCAGTTCTGGAAGGGCGCCCTGCGCTACGCCGGCACCCGCCTCGCCTGCGCTCCCTCGGCGCCGCTCGTGATCCCGGCCACGACCGAGGTCCTGCCGCAGTCCACGGTCGCCGGCGCCACGACGCCGGACGGATCCACCTACACCTTCGCGAGCCCCGCCCAGACCGCCGGCCTGCAGCCCGGCGACGTGATCATCGGCGAGCCCACCGCCGCCCTGCCCGAGGGCATCTTC
>JALOKS010000128.1 GCA_025456385.1 Thermoanaerobaculales bacterium
GCGCGCTGTCGACCGTCGCCCGGCCGCGCTATCATGAGGCCATGAGCCGCGGCGCCGACCAGATCCCGTTCGTGCACCTCCACGTGCACAGCCACTACTCGCTGCTCGACGCCACCATCCGGATCCCGGATCTGGTCGGGCAGATCGCCTCCCTGGGCATGCCGGCGGTGGCGATCACCGACCACGGCAACATCTTCGGAGCGCTGCAGTTCCACCGTGCGGCCCTGGAAGCGGGCATCCGTCCGGTGATCGGCTGCGAGGTCTACGTCGCGCCCGGCGACCACCGCGACCGCTCGCCCGTGCCCGGGCGGCGCAAGCCCTACGACCACCTGGTGCTGCTGGCCGAGAACGACCGCGGCTACCAGAACCTCGTGCGCCTCGTGAGCGCCGGCTACCTCGAGGGCTTCTACCACAAGCCGCGGGTCTCGAAGGCCATGCTCGCCGAGCACGCGGAGGGGCTGATCGCGCTCTCGGCCTGCCTGTCGGGGGAGGTGGCCCGCCTGCTGCTCGACCGCAACCCCGAGGCGGCCTGCGCGGCGGCCGAGCGGCTGCGCGAGATCTTCGGCCGCGAGAGCTTCTTCCTCGAGATCCAGGACCACGGCACGGCGGACGAGGAGGTCGTGCGCGCCGGCCTGCAGGACCTGTCCGCGGCCACCGGGATCCCGCTGGTGGCGACCAACGACTGCCACTTCCACCACCGCGAGGACACCTTCGCGCACCGTGTCCTCCTCGGCATCGGCCTCAACCGCGACCTCGAGGACCTGCAGCGGGGCTACGCCTACAACCCCGAGTTCTACATCAAATCCGCAGCGGAAATGCACCAGCTCTTCGCCGCATTTCCAGGCGCGTGCGAGCGCACGGTGGAGATCGCCTCGCGCTGCCACGTGCGCTTCGATACCGACACGCTTCACCTGCCGAAATACAGCCTCCCGAATCACGCCAATCTGGAGTCTTTTCTCGCCGAGAAGGCGCACGAAGGTCTGCAGCGCAGGCTGCAGAAGCCGGCTGTCAGGCGCCACCCGGTCGAGCACTACCAGACCCGGGTCGAGGACGAGCTCGAGATCATCCGCAAGATGGGTTTCCCGGGCTATTTCCTGGTGGTTTGGGATTTCATTCGCTATGCCAAGGAGGCCGGAATACCGGTCGGACCTGGCCGCGGCTCGGCGGCCGGGTCGCTGGTTTCCTATGCGCTCGGCATCACGGATATCGACCCGCTCGAGTACGACCTCCTGTTCGAAAGGTTCCTCAATCCCGACCGGATTTCGATGCCGGATATCGACATCGATTTCTGCCAGCGCCGGCGGGACGAGGTGATCGCCTACGTGCGCGGGCTCTACGGAGAGGAGTCGGTGTCGCAGATCGCCACCTTCAACATCCTCAAGGCGAAGTCGGCGGTGCGCGACGTCGGGCGCGTGATGGGCATGCCCTATGGCGACGTGGACCGGATCGCGAAGCTGATCCCGGACGAGCTCAACATGACCATCGAGCAGGCCCTCAAGGACTCGCCGCAGCTGCGCGAGCTCGTCGACGGCGACGAGGACGTGCGGCGGCTGGTGGACACCGCCGGCCGCCTCGAGGGTCTCGCGCGGCACTGCGGCGTGCACGCCGCAGGGGTCGTGATCGCGCCCGAGCCGCTCGTCAACTTCGTGCCCCTGATCCGCACGGCTCAGGGCGAGGTGAGCACGCAGTTCGACAAGGACGACGTCGAGGCCCTCGGGCTGCTGAAGATGGACTTCCTGGGGCTGCGGACGCTGACCGTCATCGACGACGCCGTGCGCACGATCCGCGCCGCCGAGGACCCCGGCTTCGAGCTCGAGGGCATTCCCTTCGACGACCCGGCGGTCTACGAGCTGTTCTCGGCCGGCGACACCGACGGCGTGTTCCAGTTCGAGTCGGCGGGGATGAAGGACGTGCTGCGGAGGGTGCAGCCGCAGAGCTTCCCCGAGATCGCGGCCCTCAACGCCCTCTACCGACCGGGGCCGATGCAGTTCATCGACGACTACGCCGAGCGCAAGCACGGGCGCAAGGCGATCACCTACATCTTCCCCGAGCTCGAGCGGTTCCTCGGCGAGACCTACGGCATCATCGTCTACCAGGAGCAGGTGATGCGCATCGCGGTCGAGATCGCCGGTTTCTCGCTGGCCAAGGCCGACACTCTGCGCAAGGCGATGGGCAAGAAGAAGCAGGAGATCATCGACCGCGAGGGCGAGAACTTCATCAGCGGCGCGGTCGCCAAGGGCCATCCCAAGGACAAGGCCCGGCAGCTGTGGAACCAGATCGTGCCCTTCGCCAAGTACGGCTTCAACAAGTCGCACTCCGTGGCCTACGCGCACGTCGCCTATCTGACGGCCTACCTCAAGACCCACTTCCCGGCGCACTTCATGGCGGCGATGCTGACCTCGGAGGTCGCGAACACCGACAAGCTGAGCCAGTACCTCGGGCGCTGCCGCGAGATGGGCCTCGCGATCCTGCCGCCCGACATCAACGCCTCGATGACCAGCTTCACCGTCGAGGGCGGCGCCATCCGCTTCGGCCTCGTCGCCATCAAGGGCGTCGGGCTGTCGGTCGTCGAGCCGGTCCTCGCCGCCCGCGAGCGCGAGGGCCGCTTCAGCTCGCTGTCGCACGTGCTGCGCTGCCTGCCCTCGCGGTCGATCAACCAGAAGGCGCTCGAGTGCCTCGCCAAGGCCGGCTGCTTCGACGCCTTCGGCATCACCCGCAAGGGCATCGTGGACAACCTCGAGCGGCTGGTCGACATGACCGCCCGCGAGCGCGAGCAGCGGGAGATCGGGCAGGGCTTCCTCTTCGACGACATGCCCTCCGAAGGGCTCGAGGAGGAGCTGCGCGCCGCGCCGCACGCCGACCGCGCGGAGCGCCAGGCCTGGGAGCGGGACGTGCTCGGCTTCTACCTCAGCGGCCACCCGCTGCAGGCCTTCGATGACCAGCTCGGGCGCTTCGCCGACTGCCGCATCGCCGAGCTCTCCGAGCGCTTCGTCGGCGGCACCGAGCACGCGACGGTCGGCGGCCTGGTCACCGGCCTCAAGGTGATGGCGATCAAGAAGGAGGGCCGCAACCACGGCCGCCGGCTGGCGGTCTTCCGCCTCGAGGACGCCGATGCCGCGGTGCGGGTGGTCGCCTTTCCCGACGTCTTCGAGAGCTACGAGCGCCTGCTCGCCGACGGCGTCCCGGTGCTCGTCGCCGCGAGCCTCAAGGGCGAGGGCGAGCACGTCGAGCTGATGGCCGAGGAGATCATCGCTCTCGAGGGCATCGACTCCCGCCGGGCCTCCGCGCTGCGGATCGTGCTCGACCTCGAGGCGATGGACGCCGAGCGCCTCGAGACCATCCGCGAGTTCCTGCTCGAGCATCCCGGCGACATGCCGGTGCGCTTCGAGCTGCGCCGGCCCGGCAGCTTCCGCGCGCGCCTGGTGCCGCCGCCGGCGCTGACCGTGGAGGCCGGCGCCGCCGTGCGCGACGGCCTCAAGGAGCTGCTCGGGAGCGGCTGGTGCGAGTACGAGTTCGACACCCGCACGCGCAACGGCGGCAGCAAAACGTCACCACCCGCTTCGCGACCGACCGCCTCCGGTCTCGCCGAGCTCGTCAATTGATTTTGAATTTTCAATTCTCAATTTTGAATTCCCGCCCAACCTCCCTGAGCACCGAGGAGGTGGTGGTAATTCAAAATTGAGAATTAAGAATTGAAAATTGATCTGGCGTCAGCGTCTTGTACTCGCCGTTCCGCCAGCGTTCGATGTCGGTTGTGTACCAGCGCGAGAAGCGGCGTCCGGAGGGCCCGCCGGCAAGGGCGGTGCGGGCGGCGTCCGTGCCGAGATCGGTCAGGAAGCGCCACGACGGGGTGAAGGTCGTGAGGCGGTCGTGGGAGCTGAAGATGCCGCCCTGGACCACGGTCGCGCGGTTGCCGGGCAGCTCGACCGGACCGTGGTCGAAGCCGAGCCAGCGCGGCAGCGCGCCGCCGAAGAAGATGTTGCGCATCACGATCCGCTGGCGCCGGCCCCAGGGTGTGATCGAGGCAAGGTCGAGCTCGCCGAGCTGCGCCGCGAGGACCCTGGAGACCAGTGCGTCGCGGCCCTCGGCGCCGAACCAGGCGGCGTCGCCGCCGAGCACCGCTTCGTCGAAGAGGTGGTAGTAGTCGGCGAAGACCGCGGTCGACTCGAGGAGGTGGTCCCAGGCCTCGACGCCGAAGAGGCCGACACCGAAGACCTCGCGCATGAGGGCCTCGTAGCAGGACTCGAAGAGGCTCGCGCCGCGCGAGGCGGTGTCGTAGCGGCAGTCCCAGCCGCCGAGGAGGCGGCCGCCGAAGGTGGCGGGCAGCAGCGGGCGAAAGAGCGCCATGAAGCGCTCGGCCTGCAGCGAGTAGAGGTCGTTCTGGATCCGCGCCATGTCGTCGAGGTCGCAGCGCTCGCACCCGGCGAGCAGCGACGCGATGCGGTCGGCGCGGTAGCTGCCCATCGGCAGGTTGATGACCAGCGGTCCGCCCGGCGGGTTGAGGTCCTGGTTGGCGGTCGCGAGGAAGCCTGATGCGGGGTCGAGGACGCTGTGCAGGCGCTCGGCGGGAACGAAGCCGCGCCAGTGCCAGCGCGACTCCCAGGCCGGCACCGGGTGGAGGCCCGAGTGGCGGCGGTCGGGGAGCAGGCCGGACTGCTGGTAGCCGATGCTGCCGGCGCGGTCGGCGAGCACCCAGTTGCAGGAGATCGCGACCTCGCGCACCACGCGCTGCGCCGCGGCCACGGTCCGCGCGGAGCCGAGCCGGGCGAGGGCGTCGAGCGAGGCCGCGGCGCCGTGGCGGTGGCCGGACCAGGCGCGGCAGAGGTAGAGCCCGTCGGCCAGCTCCGCCGCGCGCGGATCGCACTCCAGCACCCCGAGCTCGCTCTCGCGGATCACGATGCGGAGGGGCTCGGCGCCCTTGCGCAGGACGAGCTCCTCGCGGACCTCGAGCGGGCGGTAGCCGTCGCCGCGGCGGCAGGCGCCGCCCCGGCAGTCCTCGATGAAGAAGTCGATCTGGTCCATGAAGCCGTAGGTGAAGCCGAAGCTGAGGTCGCGGGTGCGGCCCATGATCAGGCCCGGGAGGCCGGGCATGGTGGCGCCAATGCGGTAGTCGTCGGCGGTGTGCATGACAGATTCGTACCAGACGGCCGGCAGGCGGTTGCACTCGAGGTGCGGGTCGTTGCACTGCAGGGCGTGGCCGGAGGCGCTGCGGTCGGGCGCCACCGCCCAGTTGTTGCTCGCCATCAGGGTCGGCGCGGCGGTCAGGAAGCGGATCGTCTCGCCGACCAGCGGCCGCTCCAGGCGGAGGCCGCGGACGAGCGCGAGGGTGGCGTCGTCGAGCCCGTCGAGGTGGGGCGCGCAGAGCTTCGTGAGCTTGCCGGGGTCACAGCCTGCGCGCAGCGACTCGATGAGGAGCTGCTCCATGTCCTGCTGCGACTGGGCGAGGCCGACGTAGGACATCAGCTTGACGGTGAGCAGGGTGTCGGCGACCGTCCACGGCGCGGGGCGGTGGCCGACCAGCACGAGCTCGAGCGGCCGCCGCTCGCGCGCGAGGACGTGGTTGACGCCCACTGCGTAGGCCTCGCCGAGCTCGCGGGCGGCCGGGCCGAGCGCGGCCTCCTCCGCCGCGGCGCCGCGGGCGAGCCCGAGCTCCCGCATGAAGACGTCGATCCGTTCGGTCTCCTCGGTCGCCTTCAGGCACTCCGCGAGCCGGCCCTGGCCGACCAGGCGCACCATCTCCATCTGCACCAGGCGGTCGTGGGCGTGGGCGAGCCCGAGCCCCCCGGCGAGCCCGAGGTCGTCCTCGGCCCACAGGTGCACGACCCCGCCCTCGCCGCGCGCCACCGCGACGCGGCGGCCGCCGATCACGATCTCCCGACGCTTCTTCGTGATGCGCATCGCAGCCCCCGGTGCCGATTCTGCTCGTGCCGCGCAGGATAGCAGGGCCCTCGCGGTATTCTGGAATGGCCGTGGACACCGAGGTCGAAGCACTGAAACGCGCTATCGCCGACGCCCTCCGCGACGAGCGGTGGGCCGAGGCCCTGCCGCTCCTCGAGACCTGGTGCAGCCGCTTCCCGGACCGCGCGAGCGGCTGGCTGAACCTCGGCTACTGCCTGGTCCGCCTCGGCCGTCTCCCGGACGCGGTGGCGGCCTTCGACCGCTGCCTGGTCCTCGATCCCCAGGCGGCCAAGGCCCGCGGCTGGCGCGAGCACGCCCTGGCCGGGATGGCGCCGGCCGC
Organism: Thermoanaerobaculales bacterium; assembly: GCA_025456385.1. GTDB lineage: Bacteria > Acidobacteriota > Thermoanaerobaculia > Thermoanaerobaculales > Sulfomarinibacteraceae > Sulfomarinibacter. The sequence goes on from JALOKS010000128.1 coordinate 6,239, forward strand.
GCCGCCTGCGGCCCAGGGCGACCCGGGCGCAGCCTCCGGAGCGCAGCCGCCGCCGGCTGCGGGCGGTGACGAGCCGCCGGCGGAGCCCGCTCCGGCGGCGCCGACGCACGCCACGATCGCCATCCCCGACGTCTCCCGCGGCTGGCCGGTGGGGACCGTGGTCGACGGCCGCTACGAGGTGCGCGAGGTGGCGCGCGGCGGCATGGCGGTGGTCGCGATCGCCTTCGACCGCGAGCTGCGGCGGATGGTGGCGATCAAGACCCCGCTGCCCTCGGCCCTCGCGAGCGCCGAGGGGCGGGCCCGCTTCCAACGCGAGGCGGAGTCGTGGATCGCCCTCGGGCTCCACCCCAACATCTGCTGCGCGTACTACCTGCAGGAGCTCGGCGGCATGCCCCGCCTGTTCGTGGAGCACGTCGACGGCGGCGACCTCGGCCAGTGGCTGAGGCGCGAGGACCCGGCCCGCCTCGACGAGAGCCTCGACATCGCGATCCAGGTCGCCGTCGGGCTCGACTACACCCACAGCTTCGTGTGGACGGACGACGAGGGGGTCGAGCACCGCGGCGTGGTCCACCGCGACGTCAAGCCGGCGAACATCCTCCTCGGCAGCGACGGCGTCGCGCGGGTGACCGACTTCGGCCTGGTGCGCGTCGAGGACGGGGTCGGGGAGCGGGAGTCGCCGCCGGCGCCCGCGGCGCCGCCGCCGGCGGGCGGCAGCGCCGAGGACAGCTTCGCGAGCGGCTCCTGGCAGACGGTGACCATCGAGGGGGGCCTGGTCGGCACCCCGCCCTACATGGCGCCCGAGCTGTGGCGCAAGGCCCACCGCGGCACGGCCGCAACGGACATCTACGCCTATGGCTGCATGCTGTACGAGATCTTCTGCGGCCGGCGGCCGCTGCTGCAGGCCGGCGATACGGCGAGCCAGACCCGCGAGGAGAACCTCGTCGGCTGGATGCGCCTGCACCTGCGGCAGGAGCCGCCGGACCCGCAGGCCCTGAGGCAGGATCTGCCGGCACGCCTCGCGGCGCTGCTGCGCGGCTGCGTCGCCAAGCGCCCCGCGGA
>JALOKS010000129.1 GCA_025456385.1 Thermoanaerobaculales bacterium
ACCGTGCGCTGCAGCTCCGGATCCACGGCGAGGCCTGTGAGACGCTTCATTCCTGCCCCCTCGCTCCCACCGTCATACAAGCGGCCCGGTGCGCCTCACACGGACCACGCGCCCGGTGGCGGGTTGACGGCCTGAGGTCGCGCCCTCGCCGTCACTCCGCTCCAGAGTCCTTCGCCGCTTCGTCGCCGCCGGCCTCCACGGGCCAGCCGCCGCCGAGCGCCTTGTAGAGGCGGATCAGTGAACCCACCTGGTCGCTGATGGAGGCCACCTCGTCGATCTCGGAATCGAAGAGCGAGCGCTGCGCGTCGAGCACCTCGAGGTAGTCCGCGACCCCTCCGAGGTAGCGCAGCTCGGAGAGCTCGAGCACCTTGCGCTGCGCGCGCACGCGCCCGCCCTGCGCATCGCGCTGGTCGCCGGACTTCTGCAGGGCGATGAGGGAGTCCTCCACCTCGCGCAGCGCCTGCAGGATGGCTCGCTCGTAGGCGTAGGCCGCCTGGCGCTGCTGGGACTCGCGCACCTCGACGCGCCGCTTGTTCTTGCCGGCATTGAAGATCGGCTGCACGAGGCCGGCGAAGATGTTCCAGCTCTCGCTCGAGCCCTCGAGCAGCTCGTCGAGATCGGTGCTGGCGAACCCGTAGGTCCCGGTCAGGGCGATCCGGGGGTAGAGCATCGCCCGCGCCTCGCCGATGCGCGCGTTCGCCGCGATCAGCTGCTGCTCGGCCTGTCGGACATCCGGCCGCCGCTCGAGAATCGAGGCCGGCAACCCCGCCGGCACCTGCGGCGGCACCGGCTGCTCGCCGAGCGTCCGCCCGCGGGCAACCGCCGAGGGCCTGCTCCCGAGGAGGTAGGAGATCTCGTTCTCCTTCTGGACCACCGCCTGCTCGAGCTGGAAGACGAAGGAGTGGACACGGTACATCTCGGCTTCGGCCTGCCGCCAGTGCAGCTCTGGCGTGACGCCGCCCTCGAAACGGTCGCGCGCGAGGGTGACGTACTCGCGACGCGACTCGAGTGTGCGGCGGCTGATCTCGAGCCGCAGGTCGAGGTCGCGGAGCTCGACGTAGGCGCGGGCGACGTCCGCGACCAACGCGATCGCCACCGCGCGCCTGGCCTCCTCGGTGGCGAGGAGGTTCGCACGCTCGGCCTCGTTCGCGCGGCGGACGCGTCCGAAGAAATCGAGCTCCCAGGAGACGCCGACGTCGACGCTGTAGCGGTCGGTGCTGGTGTCGAGCCCACCCTCGCGGGTATGGGTCAGGCTCCCGCCGCTGAACTTCAGGCTCCCGGCCGCGGCGCTGGCCTCGACCTGGGGATAGAGGTCGGCGCGGCTGTAGCCGTAGGTCGCGCGCGCCTCCTCGATGCGCTCGATCGCGATCCGGAGGTCACGGTTCTCGGCGAGCGCAGTCCGGATCAGGCTCGAGAGCTGCTCGTCCTCGAAGAGCTCCCACCACGGGACGTTGGCGATCGAGGCCTCGACGGCCGCCGCCCCGCGCCAGGAGTCGGGCGTGGCGACCGGAGGCCGCTGGTAGTCCGGGCCCAGGGTGCAGGCGGCGCTGAGTGCCAGCAGGGTGACGGCGAGCAGTCCTCGGCGGACCATCTCAGTTCCTCCCTTCCCCGGTTGCTGCACCAGCGGCGGGCTGCGGGGCTGTGCGGTCCTTCTTTCCCAGACTCTCGACAAAGACGAAGTTGCCCGGGATGAGGAAGACGCCGACGGCGGTCGCCACCAGCATGCCGAAGAAGACCGCGGTGCCCATCACGTTCTGGGCGCCGGCGCCGGCGCCGCTCGCCTTCATCAGGGGTATGACGCCCAGGATGAAGGCGAAGGCGGTCATCAGGATCGGTCGGAAGCGCAGCCGGGCGGACTCCAGCGCCGCCTCCTCGAGCCCCATGCCCTCCTCGTGCTTGGCCTTCGCGAACTCGACGATCAGGATCGCGTTCTTGGCCGCGAGGCCGATCAGCATGACGATGCCGATCTGCACGTAGACGTTGTTGTCGAAGCCTGCGACCCAGACACCGAAGAATGCGCCGAGAACCACCAGCGGCGAGCCCAGCAGCACCGCCCACGGCAGCCGCCAGCTCTCGTACAGGGCGGCCAGCAGCAGGAACACGACCACGATCGCGGCGACGAAGGTCGGGCCGGCCGGCGGCGCGATCTTCTCCTGGTAGGACATCGAGGAGAAGGCGTAGCCCATCTCCGGCGGCATGGTCCCGGCGAAGACCTCCTGCAGGGCAGCGAGCGCCTGCCCGGAGGCGAAGCCCCGGCCGGGTACGCCGTTGAACTCGACCGAGCGCTGCAGGTTGAAGCGGGTGGTCATCTCGGTGCCCTGGGTGGGAGTGATGGTGACCAGGGTCGAGAGCGGGATCATCTCGCCGGTGGACTCGCTGCGCACCCAGATCTCGCCGATGTCCTCGGGGGTCCTCCTGAAGTCGGCGTCGGCCTGGACGAAGACCCGGAACAGGCGTCCGAAGCGGTTGAAGTCGTTGACGTAGCTGCCGCCGAGGCTCGCGGCGAGGGTCTGGTAGGCCTGGTTGACCGGGACGCCGAGCTTGCGCGCCTTGTCGCGGTCGACCTCGACCCGGACCTGCGGGTAGCGTGGGTCGAAGGAGGTGAAGATGTTGCCGATCTCGGGCCGCTTGCGGGCCGCCTCCTGGAACTGGCGGCTGAGCTCGCCGAGCTCCTCGACGCTCAGGTTGCCGCTGCGGTCCTGGAGCAGGAAGTTGAAGCCCGCCGAAGCGCCGAAACCGCTGATGCTGGGGATGTTGAAGGGAAAGATGATGGCCTCGGGAATGGCCGCGAACGAGCGCATCAAGCGGGCCATCACTCCCGTCACGTGCGCCGCCTCGCCGTGCCTCTCGTCCCAGGGCTTGAGCCGGACGAAGACCGTCCCGAAGTTGGGTTGGAAGGTGTTGGTGACGGCGCCGAGGCCGCCGATGGTCTGGAAGGAATCGACCTCCTCCAGCCCGCGCACGAGCTCCTCGACCTGCCTCAGCACCGCGTCCGTCCGCTCGAGCGAGGCGCCCGGCGGAAGCGTGATGTTGATGCCGAAGATGCCCTGGTCCTCCTCCGGAATGAAGCCCGCGCGGAGCGCCCCGCCGAAGAAGCCGGCACCCACCGCGACCACGACCACCACGGCGATGGTGAGGAACGAGCGCCGCACCAGCATGCGGGCGCCGTGAATGTAGCCGTCGGTGCTGCGCTCGAAGACCCGGTTGAACCATCTGAAGAAGGCACCGAGGGGACCGCGCATCGGCCGCGCCGGCTTGAGCACCATCGCCGCGAGGGCGGGCGAGAGCGAGAGCGCGCTGAAGGCCGAGAGCAGGACCGAGATCGCGATGGTCAGTGCGAACTGCTTGTACATGCTGCCCGTGAGGCCGGGAATGAAGGCGACGGGCACGAAGACCGCCGACAGGATCAGGGCGATGCCGATCACCGGCGCCGAGACCTCCTTCATGGCCTGGAAGGTGGCGTCCCGGGGGCTCATCCCGTGCTCGATGTGGTGCATCACCGCCTCGACCACCACGATCGCGTCGTCGACGACGATGCCGATGGCGAGCACCAGGCCGAACATCGACAGCGTGTTGACCGAAAAGCCGAGGAGGGGGAAGAAGATGAAGGTCCCGAGCAGCGACACCGGCACGGTCACCAGCGGAATGATGGTCGCCCGCGGATTCTGCAGGAAGACGAAGACCACCAGTGTCACCAGGATGAAGGCCTCGATGAAGGTGTGGACGATCGACTCGATCGAGGCCTCGACCGCCGGGGTCGTGTCGTAGACGATCCGGTAGTCCATGTCCTCGGGGAAGAAGGCCCCGGCATGCCGCATCGTCTCGTAGATCGTCTCCGCGGCCTTGAGCTGGTCGGCGCCCGGCAGCAGGTACACCGCCATCGACCCCGCCGGCTTCCCGTTGAGGCGTCCGAAGGAGTTGTAGTCCTGAGAGCCGAGCTCGACCCGGCCCACGTCCTTGATGCGGATCTGGGCGCCGGTCGCAGTTTCGCGGACGATGATGTTCGCGAACTCCTGCTCGGTGACGAGGCGACTCGGAGCGCTCACCGTGTAGGTGAACTCCTGGTCCGGCGGCGACGGGCGCATGCCGATGCGGCCCGCAGGGGCCTGCAGGTTCTGCTCCTTGATCGCCGACATGATGTCCGAGGGGGTCAGGCCGAGCTGTGCCAGCTTGTCGGGCTCGAGCCAGATCCGCATCCCGTAGTCGGTCCCTCCGAAGAGGTCGACCTGGGCGATGCCGGGGACGCGCAGGATCTGGTCGCGCAGGTTGATGCCGCAGTAGTTGATCAGGAACTTTGAGTCGTAGCTGCCCTCCGGCGAGTACACCGAGATCAGCATCAGGATGCTGGGGCTCTGCTTCTTGACCGTCACCCCCTGCTGGATCACCTCCTGCGGCAGGCGGGCCTGGGCCGACGACACCCGGTTCTGGGTCATGACGTTGGCCATGTCCTGGTCGGTGCCCACCGCGAAGCTGACGTCGAGCTGCATCCGGCCGTCGGAGGTGTTCGAGGACTTCATGTAGATCATGCCCTCGACGCCGTTGACCTCCTGCTCGATCGGGGTCGCCACCGACTGCTCGACCGCCACAGCCGAGGCGCCGGGGTAGTTGGCGGTGATGCGCACGATCGGGGGCGCGAGGAAGGGGTACTGCTCGAAGCTGAGTCCGCGCAGGCTGTTGATCCCGAGCAGGACGATGATGATCGCGATGACGATGGCGACGATCGGCCGCCGGATGAAGAAGTCCGCCATAGTCAGCTCTCCGCGCCGGCCGCCGGCTGCGGCGTCATGCCCCCTTCGGCGATGGCCACGATCTCCGCGTGGACCTGGGCGCCGGGCCGCAGCTTCTGCAGGCCCTCGACCACGACCCGCTCACCGGCCGCGAGACCCGAGTCGACCACCCACAGCGAGCCCACCCGCTCCCCCATCTGCACCAGACGCATCTCGACCGTGGCGTCGGGCTTGACCACCGCCACCCGGTAGGTTCCCTGCATCTCGAGCACAGCGCGCTGCGGCACGAGGACGGCGTCCTTCCTGAGGTCCACCGCCGCCCGCACCCGCGCGTACTGGCCCGGGCGGACGATGCCGCCGGGGTTCGGGAACGAAGCCTCGAGCATGATGGTGCCGGTCTGCGGGTCGACCGAGCGGTCGATGAACACGAAGCGGCCGGTGTGCGGGTGCGTCGTGCCGTCGGCCAACACGAGCTCGATCGGCAGCTCCGCGCCGGTCGCGGCCTTTCGCTCCTCATTCCTCCGCGCATACCTGAGGTAGCCGCCCTCGGCCACGGTGAAGCGGACGTGGATCGGTTCGATCCTCGAAATCCGGGTCAGCAGCGTGCTCTGCCCCCGTCCGACCAGGGTGCCCGGGTAGACCTCGGTCTTGCCGATCAGCCCGGCATCGGGGGCGAGCACCCGCGTGTAGCTCAGGTCGAGCTCCGCGCTCTCCAGACTGGCGCGTGCCGCCTCGACGACCGAGGCCTGGGCCCGCTCCACCGCCACCGCGGTCTCGTACTCCTGGCGCGAGATCGCGTTCTTGGCGACCAGGGGCTCGTAGCGCGCGACGTCCTGGCGGGTGCGCGCGAGCTCGGCCTCGGCCTGGGCGAGGTTGGCCCGCGCCCGCGCGACCGAGGCCTCGAAGGGCCGCGGATCGATGGTGTAGAGCAGCTGGCCCTTGCGGACCGGCGTTCCCTCGGCGAAGTCCACGCTCTCGACGAAGCCTTCGACCCGGGCGCGGATCTCGATCTCGGTGTTGCCGCGGGTCTCGCCGATCGCTTCGAGGTAGATCGGGACGTCGCGCACCAGGACCTCCGCCGCCTTGACCGGCACCGGCGGCGGCGGCGGCGCGGCCTCCTTGGCACAGGCGCCCAGCCCGAGAGAGAGCGCAAGGATCGTGCAGACCCTGGAGCAGGAGAGTCGTTGGCGCATGGTGGCCCTTCCTCGTGGTGTGAGTTTCATCGCACGGGAATTGTACGCCGTTCGGAGGCCCGATGCTATCGGCGACGACCGCAGTAAAGTGTTCACATATCGTGTCTTGTTCTGGCGTGTCAGCAGGGTCCTTTCCGCAGGCCGAAGTCCGGCCCCGGCTGTCCGGCGGCGGCCACTTCGCGAGCGGCAATCGACGACGACGCCACCGCGACGCCGATCGCGTTCTCACCTCAGGCCTCGAGCCTCCTAGCGCATGAGCAGCACGATGACCGGCCCCCAGGCGGTGAGCAGGATGTTGCCGACGGCGTAGGGCACCGTGTAGCCGAGAACCGGGAGCTTGCTGTCCGCTTCGTCCTGGATCGCCCGCAGCGCGGCGGTGAGCGTGCCAGCGCCGGCGCAGGCCCCGAGCAGAATGACGGGGTTCATCCGCAGCACGAAGCGGCCGAAGAGGACCGCGGCCAGGTGCGGCGTCAGAGCCACGACCGCGCCGGCGGCAATCAGGCTCGGGCCGGTCGTGCGCAGCCCTGCGACGAAGCTCGGGCCCGCCTCGAGGCCCACGCAACCGATGAAGACGGCGAGCCCGACGGTGTCGAAGACCCACAGCGCGGGCTCCGGGATGCGGCCAAAGGTGGGTCGCACCGACCGCAGCCAGCCGAAGATCAGCCCCATGACGAGCGCACCGCCGCTCGCCGTGAGGGTCAGCGGGAGGTTGCCGACGGTCAGGGTCAGCGAGCCCAGGAGGCCCCCCACCAGGATCCCGAGGCCGACGAAGACCACGTCCGTCTCGCTCGACGGCCGCTCGACGTAGCCGAGCGCGGCGCCGGCGCGCTCGACGTCGCCGGCCGCACCGACCAACTGGAGGAGGTCGCCGCGGTGGAGGACCGTCTCCGCGTCGAACGGGAGCTCCTCACCGCCCCTGACGATCTTGGACAGGACCACGCCGCGGCCGTGCGCCGCCGCGACCTCGGCCAGCGTGCGGTCCGCGATCTCCCGCCGCGTCACCACCACGTCGCGCGCAGCGAGAGGAAAGTCGAGGAGCTCGGGGTCCTCGACCTCGTCGGCGAAGAACCGCCGCTGCGCCAGCATGAAGCGCCGCCGCGCCCCGACCGCGGCGACCTCGCCCTCCCGGAGCACCATCTCCGGGGTCGCGTCGACGATCGTGCTGCCGCTGCGGACCCGTAGCACGAAGACCCGGTCGGGCGCGAAGGAGCGCTCGACCTCGGCCACGCTGCGCCCAGCCATCCCGCCGCCGATGCGGTACGCCCTCACGTCCCACTCCCGGTGGGCCGAGCGGTCGGTCGCGCTGATGCTGGAGGCCGAGGCGGCCTCGCCGGCGAGAGCCCGGCTCTCGG
>JALOKS010000130.1 GCA_025456385.1 Thermoanaerobaculales bacterium
CTCGGTGAAGGCGAGCTGGACCTCGGCCGCCGCCACCCGCGACTCGGCCTGACCGACCGCGGCGCGCGCCGCCGCGCAGGCGGCACGGCTGCGATCGCGCTCGCTCGCCAGCAGGTCGAGGCTCTGGTCGCTGGCGATCCCCTGCGCGTGCAGCGCCTGCGCCCGCGCGAGCTCCTTCTCGGCGAGCTCGGCCGCGAGGCAGATCTCCTCGGCCTGCGCCCGCGCCGCGACGACCGTCGCGCGCGCCGAGTGCAGCTCGGCGCGCTGGGCGCGGCTGTCGAGGGCGACGAGCAGGTCGCCGGCCGCCACGCGGTCGCCCTCGCGGTGCGGCAGGGTGACCACGAGGCCGCCGATCTGCGGCGACAGCTGGGCGCGGCGCCGCACCTTGACGGTCCCGGCGCGGGTGTTGGTGACGGTCTCCTCCACCTCCCCGCGCTCCGCGGGCGCGACCCTCACCTCCACGATCTCGGGGGCGAGCACGGTCACGCGCAGCACCACCACCAGCGCGGCGAGGGCCAGCACGACGAGGATCCAGCGGGCGTGTTTCATGATGCCGCATTCTACGCCCGCGGCCGGCGGACGCCCGTTCCCGCCGCCGGGTTTGCGCCGCTCCCTTTCCGGGCTACAGTTGCGGGTCCGAAGACCCCGCGGAGGGCCCATGCAGCAGCCGATGACCGGCGATCCCGCCGCCGCCCCGACCTGGCGCTTCCCGCGCACCTTCTGGACCGGCAACGCCGCCGAGCTCTGCGAGCGCGCAGCCTACTACGGCACCTTCATCGCGCTCCGCACCTACCTGATCCGGGTGGTCGGGCTCGACGACGTGCAGGCCGGCGTGGTCGCCGGCCTCTTCGGCGGCTGGATCTACCTGGTGCCGTTCTTCACCGGCGCCCTCGCCGACCGGATGGGCTTCCGCCGCGCGCTGATGCTCGCCTTCGCGCTGCTGACCGTGGGCTACGGCACCCTCGGGGTCTTCCACACCCTCGCCCCGGTGCTCGCCGGCCTGGCCCTCGTCGTTCTCGGCGGCGCCTTCGTCAAGCCGGTGATCACGGGCACGGTGGCGAAGTCCTCGGACGCGGTCAACCGCGCGCGCGCCTTCTCGATCTTCTACATGGTGGTCAACATCGGCTCGTTCACCGGCAAGACCATCGTCGCGCCGATGCGCATCCAGATGGGCGTCGAGACGGTGCCGTACTTCTCGGCCGGCGCCTGCCTCTTCGCCCTCGCCCTGGTGGCGCTGATCTACCGGCCGCCGGACGACACCGCCGCGCAGCCCAAGAATCTGCGCGAGACCCTGCAGGGCATGTGGATGGCGCTGCGCAACCTGCGCTTCTTCGCGCTCATCCTCATCACCGCCGGTTTCTGGTCGATCCAGGGGCAGCTCTACGCCTCGATGCCCGACTACGTGCTGCGGATGGCCGGCGAGACCTACAAGCCCGAGTGGTACGCCAACGTCAACCCGCTGGTGGTGGTCCTGCTCGTGGTCGCCGTGACCCAGCTGGTGCGGACGTGGAAGCCCGAGAGCTCGATGCTGGTCGCGATGGCCCTGATCCCTCTGTCGTCGCTGGCGATGGCCTCCTCCGCCTGGTTCGCGGGCCCCGTGAAGGTCCTCGGGCTCTCGCTCCACCCGATCACGCTGATGATGGTGATCGGCATCGCGATCCAGGGCCTCGCCGAGTGCTTCCTCTCCCCGAAGTGGCTCGAGTTCGCCTCCAAACAGGCGCCGCGCGGCCGCGAGGGCGTGTTCCTCGGCTTCGCCCACATGAACACCTTCTTCGCCTGGATCTTCGGCTTCATCTTCTCGGGCTACCTGCTCAAGACCTACTGCCCGGAGCCGGGCACCCTGTCGGACGCCGTGCGGGCGCAGCACGCCCTCGCCCTCGCCGGCCAGGGGCCGCTGCCGGCGGCCTACGCCCAGGCCCACTACCTGTGGTACGCCTACGCCGGGATCGGGGCGCTGTCCTTCCTCGCGCTGGTGAGCTTCATCTGGATCACGGGCCGCCTCGACCGGCGGGCGCAGGCGTGACGGAGGCGGCGCGGAACCTCGGGGGCCCGCGAGGCGTATCCTGAAGCAGAGGAACCCGCCATGACCCGCTCCCGGCTCCCGCTCGCGTTCGCAGCGTCGCTCCTCCTGCTCGCCGGCTGTGCTGTCAACTCGCCGATCACCATCGCCGACGGAGCGATCGTGGAGGGCGGGCGGACCACGGTCAACGGCGGCATCTCGATCGGCTCGGGCTGCGAGGTGCGCGGCAGCTGCCGCACCGTCAACGGCCGGATCACGGTCGGCTCCTCGACCGAGGTCGGCTCGCTGCACACCGTCAACGGCTCGGTCGACATCGCCCGCGACGTCGTCGTGGCGGGCGGCGTCGGCACGGTCAACGGCTACCTCAGCCTGGCCGAGAACGTCACTGTCGAGGGCGACCTGGAGACCGTCAACGGCGCCCTGAGCTGCGCCGGCGGGACGGTCACGGGCGAGGCCTCGACGGTCAACGGCACGATCTCGCTCGAAGGCACGCGGGTCGGGGGATCGGTCTCGACGACCAACGGCGCGGTGCGGCTGCGGGGGCAGTCGCGCGTCGCCGGGGACATCGTCATCCACGGCGCGAAGCCGCGCCGGCCGGCGGCGCGCCCGCTCGTGATCACGATCGCGGACGGCTCGGTGGTCGAGGGCGACGTGATCGTCCGCGACGACGACCGCGCGGTGCAGGTCGTCCTCGAGAGCGGCGGCGCCGTCCTCGGGAAGGTGGTCAACGCCGAGGTGGTCGACCGCTCGGGTGGCGCCTGAGCCCGATCCGCGTTTGACAGCCCGCCCCCTTGGTATTAACCTGTAACACCGCCCCTCGGGACGGTGGAGGTTCCCATGGCGACGCTCAGCGGCCGGCATCAGATGATCACCTTCAAGGCCGAGGAGGCCCTGGTCGAGGCGATGGAGCACATTCCCAACCGCTCCGAGTTCATCCGCTCGGCGATCCTCGCCGCCCTCGAGGGCGTGTGCCCCGTCTGTCACGGCACCGGAGTCCTCAACTTCAACCAGCAGCGCCACTGGCACGAGTTCCGCCGCACCCACCGCGTCGAGCGCTGCGACGACTGCGCCGAAGGCCGGCTCGTCTGCACCGCCGCCGGCGAGTGAGCCCGAGGGCCATGCACGCAGCTGCCCGTCTCGTCGCCGCCTGCCTCGCGGCAGCCGCGATCTTCTCCCCGTCGACCGCCGCCGCCGCGGCGGAGCGGCCCCTGGTCTTCGTCGGCATCCCGCCGCTCGCGTGGGTGGTCGAGCAGCTGAGCGATCGCTTCGAGGTCCAGGTGCTGCTGCCGCCAGGGGCGTCGCCGCACGTCTACGAGCCGAGCCCGCGGCAGGTGGCCTCCCTCGACGGGGCCCGGCTCTACCTCCAGATCGGCCTGCCCTTCGAGGACCCATTGCTCGCGAAGATCAAAGCCCTGATGCCCGGGCTCCGGGTCGTCGACTGTCGGCAGGGCATCGAGCTCGTGGCGATGGAGGAGCACGGCCACGATCACGCCGACGGCTGGGCGGATCCCCACATCTGGCTCGACCCGCAGCGCATGGCGGCGGTCGCCGCCACTGCCGCCGCGGCCCTCGCCGAGCTGATGCCGGCGCAACGCCACGCGATCGAGGATCGCCTGCGGGCGCTGCAGAGCGCCCTCGGCGAGACCGATGCCCGCATCGCGGGCCGCCTCGCTCCGCTGCGCGGCCGCACCCTGGTCGTGTTCCATCCCGCCTACGGCTACTTCACCCGCCGCTACGGGCTCACGCAGGTCGCGGTCGAGGTCGAGGGCAAGGCGCCCTCCGCCCGCCAGCTCGCCGCCATCGTCGACAGCCTCGAAGGCCTCCGGGTGCAGGCGATCTTCGTGCAGCCCCAGTTCTCGCAGATCGCGGCGCAGCGGGTCGCCGACGCCATCGGCTGCGCGGTCGTCGAGCTCGACCCCTTGGCCGGGGACTACCTCACGAACCTCGACACCATGGCCGGCCGCATCGCGGCCGCCCTCGGAGTCTGAGGTGGGAGCTCCGGATGTCATCGAGATCGACGAGCTGAGCTTCCGCTTCAACGGCGGGCCGCCGGTCCTCGAGAACGTCAGCCTGCGGGTGCAGGCGGGCGACTTCGCCTCGGTGATCGGCCCCAACGGCGGCGGCAAGACGACCCTCGTCAAGCTGATGCTCGGGCTCTACGCGCCCACCACGGGGCGGGTCCGGGTGCTCGGCCTGCCGCCCGAAAAGGCGCGGCCCCGCATCGGCTACATGCCGCAGCACGCGATGATGGACCCGAGGTTCCCCGCCCGCGCGCTCGACGTCGTGCTGATGGGACGGCTCGGCCGCGGCATCCGCATCGCCACCTACGGCGCCGGCGACCGCCGGGCGGCCGCCGCCGCTCTCGACCGGGTCGGCCTCGCCGCCGACCGCGGCAGGCCCTTCTCCGATCTCTCCGGCGGCCAGCGCCAGCGCGTGCTGCTCGCGCGCGCGCTCGTCACCGAGCCCGAGCTGCTGCTGCTCGACGAGCCGGCCGCCAACCTCGACCAGAAGGTCGAGCAGGACTTCTTCGATCTCCTCAAGGAGCTCAACCGGCACCTCACGATCGTGCTCGTCTCCCACGATCTCGGCTTCGTCGCGGGCTTCGTGCGCACCGTGATCTGCGTCCACCGCCGGGTCGACGTGCACCCCACGAGCTCACTCGACGGGCGCATGATCTCGGAGGTGTACGGCGGCGAGGTGCGGATGGTGCGCCACGACCACCGGTTGGACGAGTGATGCAGTTCCTCGCCGCCGTCGCCGCCTACCCCTTCCTGCAGCACGCCCTGCTCGCGGGGGTGCTGGCCGGCATCGCCTGCGGCGTCATGGGGTCGTACGTGGTGGTGCGCCGCATCACCTACATCGCCGGAGCCATCGCCCACTGCGTGCTCGCCGGGCTCGGCGCGGCCCGCTACCTGCAGGTCGTTCACGGCTGGCCGATCCACGCCGGCCAGGGCGCCATCGTCGCCGCCGTCGCTTCAGCGCTGATCATCGGCATGGTGAGCCTGCGCGCCCGCGAGCGGGAGGACACGGTGATCGGCGCCGTGTGGGCGATCGGCATGGCGATCGGCATCCTGTTCATCGCCGTCACCCCCGGCTACCACGAAGATCTGATGAGCTACCTCTTCGGCAACATCCTCCTCATCGGCCGCGGCGACCTCTGGATGATGGCGGCGCTCGACGCGGTGGTCGTCGTCCTCGGCCTCGGGCTCTACCCGCAGCTCGAGGCGGTCAGCTTCGACGAGGAGTTCGCGAAGCTGCGCGGCATCCGGGTCGAGCTCTACGTCCTCGTTCTGCTGGTCCTGGTCGCCCTCACGGTGGTGCTGCTGGTGAGCGTGGTCGGCGTCGTGCTCGTGATCGCCCTCCTCACGCTGCCGGCGGCGATTGCCGGCCAGTTCACGACCACCCTGCGCGGCATGATGGCGGCCGCATCGCTGCTCGCGGTCGGCTTCACCACCGCCGGGCTGGCACTCAGCTACGCTCCCGACCTGCCGGCGGGAGCGACGACCATCGTCCTCGCGGGTGTCGCCTACCTCGCAGTGCTGGCCGTCAAGGCTTTGCTCGCCAGGGGGCGAAACCGGACCACCTCTCAGCCCCAGCTATAATGACGGCGCAACCGTGCACGGTTGCAGGGAGCAGGCCATGTTTTCGACGCGGGCGATCTTCTGTCGTGCCGTCCTCGCCGCCCTTCCGGCGGCGCTCGCCGCGGCGACTGCGGCGGCCTCCGCCGCGGAGCCCTGCTGTCTCACCAACTTCCGCTTCGCCGGCGGCTGCGTGGTTGTGCCGGGTGAGTCCGAGACCTGCCAAGGCGTTCTCGACTACCTCAACCGGTTCGACACCGTGGGCAGGAGCTACTGCGGCAGCACCACCGTCCGCGGCGGCTGGACGCTCACGCAGTGCGGCGACTCGCTGAACGCCCGGCCGCAGACCCTCGAGCCCGGGCCCGCGCAGCCGGCCCGGCCTGCCCAGCGACAGATCCAGACCATCCGCCCGGTGGAACCGCAGGCGCCGCTCCAGGCGCAGGACGCGACCCTGATGCGGGTTTCGGCGCCGCTGAAGGTGCGCTTCGACGAGGGCGTCGACCCAGGCCGCCAGCGCGCCGGCGACACCGTGACCGGCACCCTGCTGGCCGACCTGGTGTCGGGTGACACCGTGATCGCGCCCGCCGGCAGCAAGGTCCAGGCGCAGCTCGTGCCGGCGAGCTTCTGGACCGAGGGCGCGGGCGGCTCCCTCGCGCTCCAGGCCACCGGGATCGAGGTCGACGGACACCTGGTTCCGGTCAGCGCCAGCGCGGCAGCACCGGCCTCCGGCGCCACCGCCGAGCTGAGCTTCACCAGCGCCCCGCCGGCGGCCACCCAGGTCTCGAGCACGATGGCCGCGACCCCGGGGCGCTGGATGGAGCTCTTCAACGGCAGGGACGCCGAGGGCCTGGCCGCCATGTACGCCGAGGACGCCGTCATGCTGCCGCCGAACGAGCCGGCGATCTTCGGGCGCGACGCGATCCGCGCGGGCTTCCGCGAGACCTTCGGCAGCCTGGACCTCAAGGCCGAGATCGAGGCCCTCGAGGTCGTGGTCGACGGCGACCTCGCCTACGTCGCCGGGCGGTACCGGATGTGGACAGGCGACGGGATCCTCGTCGACCGCGGGAAGTACGTGGAGATCTGGCGCGCGATCGACGGCCAGTGGCTGATCCACCGCGACATTCACAACAGCAGTCTGCCTCCGGCCGGGGCCGCCAGCGACGCTGACTGACGGCGCACTCGTGCCTCACCGCCGGGGCCCGCGGGCCCCTTCTCGTCGTTTAAACGTTCGGCTCATCCGGAATTGCATGGGATTGAGGCCTCGGATGCGACCCGTGCCCGTTTCCGTTTCCGTCTCCGTCTCCGTGCCCGGATGCCGGGCCAGCGACCGTAGCAGATGGCAGTGGCAGCTGCAGGATCAGAAGGCAGCGGGCCGTGGCAGTGGACCGTGCCTGTGCCCCGGATGCAGGGCGTGTGGGCTGCTGCATGGCCACCTCCGGGTCGTTCCCTCGGGTCGCTAGCTGGCGAGGCGTCCGGCGTCCAGGGCGAGCCGGCCTGCGGCCGGTCGCTGCGCGACCCTTGACTCCGGACGCCTCGCCAGCTCCAGGAAAGCTGTGAACGACCCGGAGGTGACCATGCCCGACGCCCGTCCGACTCCCGACCTCGTTGCCCACTCGAAGGCCCTCGAGGCCGCAGGCACCGCCATCAG
>JALOKS010000131.1 GCA_025456385.1 Thermoanaerobaculales bacterium
GGCCCGGGCTCGGAGCGGGCGCGCGTCCTCAACCGGCGCTGGTTGCGCTGGGCGCGCTTCCACCGCCCCTGGGTCACCCTCAAGGCCGCGGTCTCGCTCGACGGCCGGGTCGCCACCCGCGAGGGCGACTCGAAGTGGATCACCGGCGAGGAGGCGCGGCATCGCGGGCTCGAGCTGCGGGAGGAGCACGACGCGATCCTGGTCGGGGTCGAGACCGTGATCGCCGACGACCCGCGGCTCACCCGCCGCCTCGGCCTCAACCCGGTCGCGAACTTCAGGCGGATCGTCCTCGACTCGACCCTGCGCACGCCCGCAGGCGCCGCCGTCGTCACCGAGCAGCCCGCGACGACCCTCATCGTGCACACCGCCGCCGCGGCGGCCGGAGACCGGCGGCGACTGCGCGAGGCCGGCGTCGAGCTCGTCGAGCTGCGCGCGGGGGACGACGGCCGGATCGACCTCGAGGCCCTGCTCGATTTCCTCGCGCGGCGCGAAGTGGCCGCCCTGCTGGTGGAGGGCGGACCGCGGGTCGCGGGCTCCTTCCACGACGCCGACCTGGTGGATGAGATCGCCCTCTTCGTGGCGCCGTTCCTGATCGGCGGGCCGGCGCCGGCGGCGGTCGGCGGCCGCGGGGTGCCGGGCCTCGAGCTGGCGCGGCGCTTCCGCTTCGAAGTCGTCGAGCGCCGCGGCGCGGATCTCGAGATCCGCGCGGTGCGCCCGGAGGATGCGGATGTTCACGGGACTGATTGAGACGGTCGGCGCCGTCGAGGCGGCGACGCCGGCCGGCGGCGGCGCCCTGCTGCGGGTGGCGGCGGTCTGGCCCGACCCGCATCTCCCTCAGCCCGGTGACAGCGTCGCGGTCGACGGCGCCTGCCTGACCGTGATCGAGCCGACGGCCAGGGGTTTTTCGGCCGAGCTCTCCCCCGAGACCCGGGGGCGCACCCTGCTCGACCGCCTCCGGCCGGGCGAGGCGGTGAACCTCGAGCGCGCCCTGCGGCTCGGCGACCGCCTCGGCGGCCACATCGTGCAGGGGCACGTCGACGGCGTCGTCCGGCTGCTCGCCATCCGCCCGGAGGGCGGCTTCCAGCGCTGGCGGCTGTCGCTGCCTCCCGAGCACGCGGCCGAGGTCGCGGCCAAGGGCAGCGTCGCCCTGGCCGGCGTCTCGCTGACCGTCGCCGAGCTCGGACGCGACTGGTTCGAGGTGGCGCTGATCCCGGCGACCCTGCGGTCGACGACCCTCGGCGGGCTGCGCGCCGGGGCGAGCCTCCACCTCGAGACCGACGTCCTCGCCAAGTACGTCGCCCGCCGCCTGGCGGGCACCGGAGGGCCCTCGGCGCTCGAGGAGATGTTCGGGGGCGGCGGTGCGTAGGATCGAGCCCGCGTACCCGGACCTCTTCCCGATCACCCACGTGCTGCGGCCCGGCTACCTGCCGGGGAAGAAGGTCGCGCTCGACCCGATCAAGCTCGGGGTCGTGTGGGAGGACGCACCGGTGCGGGTCCTGCCCGCTGACAGCTCGGTGCCGCGCGAGCCGGTGCGGGCGATCGTCTTCGCGCGCGTGGTCGCCCAGCGCACGGAGGTCTTCACGCGCTTTCTCGAGCGCGGCGGCTCCGCCCTGCTGGTGCTCGACGACCTCGAGGTCACGCCCACGGACCTCGGCCTCCCCGCTCTCGGGGAGGAGTCGCGGGTGACCATGGTGCTGCCGATCCTGCCCTACCCGCTCTCCGACGGGCTGCACTTCCCGGAGGCCTGGCGTACGAGCCTGTGGGGCGCGGTCTTCGGCCTCTTCCCCTTCCCCGGCGCCGCCGCCGAGGTCGAGCGCCGGGTCGCCACGCTGAAGAAGGCCGGCGCCCGCTTCGCCGTCACCGCGCCGCTGCTGCTGACGCCGAAGGACCGGCACCGGATCCTCGACGGCTGCGAGGGCACCGGGGTCGAGGACGAGCTCGAGAACGCCCTCTTCCATGCCGACGTCAGCCGCGGCCTGCACGCTCTCGAGCGCACCGTCGGCATCGCCCTGCACGACGTGGGCATGGATCCGGTCGTGCCCTGCATGGTGCCGGCGGGCCAGAACGGCAACGCGGTGCGGACCGCCGCCGTGCTGCGCCTGTGGGCGCGGCGCCTCGACCAGTGCCACGAGGAGTCGTCGTGGGGCTGGCGGCTGCGGCGCGCCGCGACCGCGCTCGACCGCCTGCCCAACGACCCCGCCGTGCTCGCGATGGAGGACAATCTGCGCATCATTCCCGGCTTCGACCCCTGGGTCGAGAGCTTCACCCGGGCGGTGTGGTTCGGCGGCGAGCCCCTCGACTCGGCATGGCGCCTCTGGTCGGGCATCGACGGCGGGAGCGGGAACGGCGAGCACCCGCCGGGCTGAGGCGGAAGAAGCGGCGGCGTCCACGGTTGCGCGACGCGACTCACAGCGAAGGGAGACCCGGCATGACATCGAAGGTGTTCAAGAAGATCAACGTCACCGGCTGCTCGGGCGAGAGCATCGAGAAGGCGATCGAGACCGCGGTCGAGAAGGCCTCGGAGAGCCTGCGCAACCTGGCCTGGTTCGAGGTCAAGGAGCTGCGCGGCGGGCTCGGCAGCGACGGCCAGATCGAGTGGCAGGCGAACATCGAGGTCGCCTTCAAGCTGGACTGACGCCCGGCGCGACAGCGCGGGCGATCCTGGCTTGCAACCCGACCCCTTTCACGGTAGTATCCGCGGCGCGTGGGGCCGTAGCTCAATTGGGAGAGCGCAGCGTTCGCAATGCTGAGGTTGAGGGTTCGATCCCCTTCGGCTCCACCAGAGACTTCAAACTCGCCGTTCTTCCGGGCGGCTCTTCTCGTCGCCGGCCTCTCCCTTAGGGATCTCACCTTCGGTTACTCGCGGCCTGCGGCCGCGGTGCCCCGCCGAGATGCGCGGGTGGCCCTACGCCAACCAACCACCCTCGTCGACCCCCTCTGGCGAGGGCCACTCGCCGCGCCTCTCGGCGTGGTCGATCCCCTTCGGCTCCACGAGACAGAAGTGAACAACGCCGCCCCGAAGGGCGGCTTTGCCTCTCAGTTCTCCGCCGGCGCCCGGGGTGGGCAGGCCACAGAGGTCGTGGCCGGTCGTTCGCCCCGAAGGCCGCTCAGGCCGCGAGCTGGCGCCTCAGCACCGCCAGCGCCGCGAGTGCCATCAGGCCGACGAAGAGAGCCAGGCCGCGGCCGTCGAGCGCGGGGATCGCGGCGTTCTCCTGGAAGGAGATCACCACCTGTCCGTTGCCCACCTTCTGCTCGGCGGTCGTCGACCCGCTGAGCACGCCGCCGATGTAGGAGGACCCGCCGCCGCCGCCGGCGGCGTAGGCGGAGCCGCCGCCATAGTAGCCGCCGCCGCCGCCAGCGAAGTGATACGACGAGGTGCTTCCGCCAGATCCCAGCTGTCCGGGTTGGGCCAGAGTGCCACCGTCGTTGGAACCAGCCGCGCCGCCGGCGACCTGGGTGCCGCCACCGGCCGGGGTGAACCCGCCACTGAGGTTGATGCCTGGCAGCCCCGAGAGGCCACCGCCGCCGCCGCCGGTGCCGTGGTCCGGGTTGCCACTGTTGCCGCCGCCGCCGCCGCCCGCGACGAGCACGCGGTCGGTGAGCGCGGTGCCGCCGACCCGGACGTCCGAGGCCCCGCCGCCGCCGCCGCCGTACTGCCCGCCGTCGCCGCCGCCGTTGAAGCCACCGCTGATCGGCGTCGAGTTGAGGGGCGTCGGCTGGCCGCCAACGAAGATGTACAGCGTGTCACCCGGCGTGACCGCGAGCTCGCCGCTCGTGTAGCCGCCGAGCCCGCCGTCGTCCTGGAAGCCGTTGATCCCCAGGTAGTACGAGGCGCCGCCCTGGGCACCCCAGGCCTGGAGGCTCACCTGGGTGACACCCGCGGGCACCACCCAGGTCTGGGCCCCTCCGGTGTAGTCGAAGGTGACCGTGGTCTGCGCCGACGCCGGCAGGGCCGCACACAACAGTCCCAGGGCTGCAATGATCCATCGAGCTCTCATGTCCCCTCCTTCCCCGATCGCTCGCCGATTCACAGAATACACCCTTCCAAGACACCTCGTCTCTCAGAATGGCGACCTCTCGGCCCGATCCTCCTCGGCCCCGCCCCGCGAACTGCCGCGCTCGCACCGCTCAGCCAGCCGCGACCCGCCCGCCGCCTCTGTGCCGCGGGAACCCATGCCCTCCCGTTCGCGTATGCTCAGGTGCCGATGCGCCGGCTCGCATCACCATCCAGGAGGAGGTCTCTCTCGATGCCATCCAGGTCCGCAGCGATCGCCCTCTGCCTCGCCGCCCTTCTCGCCGCCGCGTCCGCCTCAGCCGGGGTCGACGCCCGCCTGCTGCGCTTTCCGGACGTCTCCGAGACCCAGATCGCCTTCGTCTACGGCGGCGACATCTGGCTGGTCGCCAGGGAGGGCGGCACCGCGCAGCGGCTGAGCTCGCCCGCCGGCGAGGAGCTCTTCCCGCGCTTCTCGCCCGACGGCACGCAGATCGCGTTCAGCGCCAACTACGACGGCAACACCGATGTCTACGTCGTCGACTCCCGCGGCGGCGCGCCGCACCGCCTGACCTACCATCCGGACGCCGACCTGGTCGTCGGCTGGAGCCCGGACGACGGCCGGGTGCTCTTCGCCTCCGCCCGGGAGCACGGCGTCCTCGGCGTCAGCCAGCTCTTTCTCGCGTCGCGCAGCGGCGGGCTCCCCGAACGGCTGCCGATGGCCTACGCCGAGGTCGGCGCACTGTCGCCGGACGGCCGGCGGATCGCCTTCACGACCAAGGAGCGCGGCTTCCGCACCTGGAAGCGCTACCGGGGCGGCACCGCCCCCGACATCTGGCTCATGGACCTCGAGACCCTCGCGGCGCGCAACCTCACGGCGAGCGACGCCAACGACGCCTACCCGATGTGGTACGGCGACACCCTGTACTTCCTGTCCGACCGCGGGCCGGGCATGCGCGCCAACATCTGGGCCCTCGACCTCGGCAGCGGCGAGCCGCGCCAGGTCACCCGCTTCGCAGACTTCGACATCAGCTTCCCGGCCATCGGCCCGTCGGACATCGTCTTCCAGGCGGGCGGCCGGCTCTACCTGCTCGCGCTCCCGGACGAGGTGCTGCGCGAGGTCGAGGTCGAGGTCGTGACCGACCTCGCGGGCGTGCGGCCACGCCAGGTCAACGCTGCAGGACTCATCCAGTGGGCCGACATCTCGCCCTCCGGCAAGCGCGCCGTCTTCGGGGCCCGCGGCGAGATCTTCACGGTGCCGGCCAAGCACGGCGTGGTGCGCAACCTGAGCCGCAGCTCGGGCGCGGCGGAGCGCTTCCCGGCGTGGTCGCCCGACGGCGCGCAGATCGCGGTGTGGAGCGACGCGAGCGGCGAGTACGAGCTGCAGCTCATCCCCGTCGAGGGCGGAGAGCCGCGAACCCTGACCGCGCTCGGCGCCGGTTTCCGCTACCGGCCCGTCTGGTCCCCCGACAGCACCAAGATCGCCTTCATCGACCACACCCAGACGATCCGGATCTTCGAACTCGCGACCTCGCGCTTCACCGAGGTCGACCGCGAGCGCTGGCTGCTGCACCCCGAGCTGCAGGACTTCGAGCTCGCCTGGTCCGCCGACAGCCGCTGGCTCGCCTACTCGCGCGGCCTCGAGATCAACTCCGCGATCTTCGCCTTCGACACCGCGACCGCCACCCGCCACCAGCTGAGCTCGGGCTACTTCAGCGACTCCAACCCGGTCTTCGACCCCGAGGGGAAGTACCTCTACTACCTGTCGAACCGCAGCCTCGAACCCCTCTACTCGGACCTCGACGACACCTGGGTCTACCCCAACACAACCCGAATCGTTGCGGTTCCGCTTCGCGGTGATGTTCCATCACCGCTCGCTCCCCGCAACGATGATGAGGGGCTCGCTGCCGAAGATGGCGACGATGAGGACGGTGGAGAGATCGCGGACACGAAGGGGAAGCAGGAGGGCAGGAACGCGAAGAACGAGGACGATGACAATGAGGACGGGGACGCCCCCGAGCCGGTGACGATCGACCTCGAGGGCTTCGAAACGCGCGCCGTGGTGCTGCCCCCGGCGGCCGGCAACTACGCCGGCCTCGCCGCGGTCTCGGGCAAGGTCGTGCTCCACCGCCAGCCGCGCTCCGGCGCCGCCGACGAGCAGTCCCCGATCGTCCTCTACGACCTCGAGGAGCGCGAGGAGAAGACGGTGCTCGACGATGCCGACGGCTTTGCAGTGTCGGCGGACGGCTCGAAGATGCTGGTGGCGAGCGGGGACACCTGGGCGATCATCAACGTCGCGCCGGACCAGAAGATCGGCGGCGCAGGCGAGGAGGACACCCGCCTCGACACCTCGCGGCTCGAGATGAGCCTCGACCCGCGCGCCGAGTGGCGGCAGATCTTCGCCGAGGTCGGGCGCACCTACCGCGACTTCTTCTACGACCCCGCGCTCCACGGCCTCGACTGGGAGGGGCTGCGCGCCCGCTACGGCGCGCTGCTCGAGGACGCGGTCACCCGCTGGGACCTCAACTTCCTGATCGGCGAGCTGATCGGCGAGGTCAGCGCCTCCCACACCTACGTCGGCGGCGGCGACCTCGAGCGGGGTCCGCGCCGCGGCGTCGGCCTGCTCGGCGTCGACTGGGAGCTCGCGGACGGCGCCTATCGGATCGCGCGCATCGTGCGCGGCGGCGCCTGGGACGCCGAGGCGCGCTCGCCGCTGGCCGCGCCGGGGATCGAGGTCCGCGAGGGCGAGTTCCTGCTCGCGGTCAACGGCGTGCCGGTCGACCCCGGCAAGGAGCCGGCGGCGGCCTTCGACGGCCTGGCTGGCGAGGCGGTCGTCCTGACCCTCAACTCGAAGCCCTCCCTCGAGGGCGCCCGCGAGGTGCTGGTGGAGACCCTCGAGGACGAGGCGGAGCTGCGCTACCGCGCGTGGGTCGAGGCCAACCGGCAGCGGGTGCTCGAGGCCTCGGGCGGCCGGATCGGCTACGTCCACGTGCCGGACACCACCACCGACGGCCAGACCGAGCTCGTGCGCCAGGTGCTGAGCCAGATCCGGCTGCCGGGGCTGGTGATCGACGAGCGCTTCAACCACGGCGGCCAGCTCCCCGACCGCTTCATCGAGCTCGTCAACCGGCCGATGGTGGCGCGCATCTTCTTCCGCCACGGCGCCACCCACACCCACCCCACCGTGACCCACTACGGCGCCAAGGCGATGCTCATCAACGG
>JALOKS010000132.1 GCA_025456385.1 Thermoanaerobaculales bacterium
AGGAGCTTCATGGCGGTGGCCTCCGGCCGGGTCGGGCCCCGCCGGGAGCCCCGCCATGATAGCCCGAAGGCGGCGGAGGGCCCGGCCCTCGCGACCTCGCAGCCAAGCCTGGTCGTCGCAACAGGGGCGCGAGCAGCGCGCCATCCGCTCTGTAAACTGTTCTTGTGTAGTATTTTAGAGAAATATATGACAAGAGAAAGCTAATTTTCGAAAAATTTTTAATACTTGGACTTGACAAAAGCAAACGCAGATCCTACATTTGTGCCGTGAACGATGAACGAAGGGAGGATCCGAAGATGGTCATGCTGACACGTTGGAATCCGGCCGGTGACGTGGCGGGCCTGAGCGACAGGATGGAGCGCCTGGGTGCCAGCGGTCAACATCCTCGAGCGCGAGGACGCGATCGTCATCTCGGCGGACCTTCCGGGGCTCAAGGCCGAGGACGTCGAGGTGACCGTGGACCAGGGGACCTTGAGCATCCGCGGCGAGCGCAAGCTCGAGGAGAAGGCGGAGGGCGAGACCTACCACCGCGTCGAGCGGGTGTACGGGCTCTTCGAGCGCACCTTCACCCTGCCCAACACGGTGGATGTCTCGAAGATCGACGCCCGCTTCAAGAACGGCGAGATGACCCTGACCCTGCCCAAGCGCGAGGAGTCGAAGCCGCGCTCGGTGAAGATCAAGGTCGAGACCAGCTGAGCGGCCGGGTCCGGCCGGAAACGAGCGGCCCCGGGGCGGTTGCCCCGGGGCCATTTTCGTTGACCCCTCGCGCGGGCGGTGGCACAGTCCGGTCTCCGGGAGGTGCGACCATGCTCGAGTCGTTGTGGCCGGCCGCGCTGATCTTCTGCCTGCGGTGCGTCGATGTGTCGCTCGGCACCCTGCGGATGATCCTCACCATCCAGGGCCGGCGCACCCTGTCGGCCTTTCTGGGTTTCATCGAGGTCTCGGTGTTCATCACCGCCGTGGCCTCGGTCGTGCGAGGGCCGCTCGACCCGCTGCGGATCGTCGCCTACGGCGGCGGCTTCGCGGCCGGGACCTACCTCGGGATGACTCTCGATCGCATGCTCGGCATCGGCGACGCGGTGGTCCGGGTGATCACCAGGTCCCACCGCCAGCTCGCGGCGGGCCTCACCGCGGCCGGCTTCGGTCTGACTCTGGTCGACGGCCGCGGCGGGCGGGGCAGCGAGGTCGGAGTGGTATTTTCGGTGTGCCGCCGCAGCCGCCTGCAGGAGCTGATGGCGATCATCGGCCGCATCGATCGCAGCGCCATCGTCACGGTGCAGGAGGTTCGGACCCAGGTGCACGGCTTCTTCTCGCGCAAGCGCCCGTCGCCGCCGACCGCCGCCCGCAGCACGGCGCTGGGCATGCCGTGACGCCGTGCTGGAGGGAGGAGCCGGCGCCGGCTACACTGGGCCGGTGAGGTCGGAGCGGGTCAGCCTCGCCCTCGGCGGCGGTGCGGCCAAGGGATTGGCGCACGTCGGCGTGCTGCGTGGCCTCGAGGAGGACGGCATCGCGGTGGCGGCGATCGCCGGCACCTCGATGGGTTCGGTTGTCGGGGCTCTCCGTGCGCGCGGCATGTCCGCCGCCGAGATGGAGGCCTTCTTCGCGGCGGTGGACTGGCGGCGCCTGGGGTGGATCCTCCTGCGCTCGGTCGGCGGCGCCGCCTTCCGCGACCTCATCCGGGAGACCATCGGCTCAGGCCCGATCGAGAAGCTGAGCGTGCCGTTCGGCGCGACGTGCTGCGATCTCGCCTCGGGCGAGGAGGTCGTGCTGCGCGAGGGGAACCTCGAGGAAGCGGTGCGGGCGTCGTCGGCGATCCCCGGGATCCTGCCGCCGGTGGTCGTCGGCGGCCGCACACTGGTCGACGGCGCCATGGTCACGCCGGTGCCGCACGCGGCGGCAGCCTCGCTGGCCGGCGCCGGGGTCCTGGCGGTCAACGTGCTGCGGCCGGCGCCGCCGGGACGTGGCTCGCCGGCGCCCGTCGGCCGGCCGCCCGCGGCGGCGGCGCCGATTCCGATCCTCCGCGGCGTGGAAGCACTCCTCGGCCGCTACCGCCGGCGCCTCCGCGGCCGCCGGGCCGAGCTGCCGGGCCGCCTCGACGTGCTGATGCGGGCGTCACACCTCATGCAGTACAACCTGGCGCGGCTCGGGGCCGGGACGGTGTCCACCATCGAGCCCCCGGTCGGACACATCGGCTGGTTCGACTTCCACCGCGCCCGCGAGATCATGGACGAGGGCTACCTCGCCTACCGGGCGTGGCGGGCCGAGGAGGGCGCCTGAGGCGTCACAGCCTTCCGGCGACGAAGTCCCAGTTGACCAGCTCCCAGAAATGCTCGAGGTAGGTCGGGCGCGCGTTGCGGTAGTCGATGTAGTAGGCGTGCTCCCAGACGTCGCAGGTGAGCAGCGGTGGCGCGTCGGCGGTGAGGGGCGTGTCGGCGTTGCCGGTGCTCGCGATCTCGAGACGACCGTCGGGCCGCTGCGTGAGCCAGGCCCACCCCGAGCCGAAGTGGCCGGCGGCGGCGGCGGTGAAACGCTGGCGGAAGGTCGCGAAGTCCCCGAAGGACGCGGCGATCCGGGTCGCCAGGACGCCGCGTGGTTCGCCGCCGCCGCTCGGGCTCAGGCAGGACCAGTAGAAGCTGTGGTTCCAGACCTGGGCGGCGTTGTTGAACAGTGGGCCCGCGGCGCCGCGGACCACCTCCTCGAGGGACCGGCTCTCCCACGGCGTGCCCGCGGCGAGCCGGTTGAGGTTGTCCACGTAGGCCCGGTGGTGCTTGCCGTAGTGGTAGGCGATGGTCTCGGCCGAGATGTGGGGGGCGAGCGCGTCGTCGGCATAGGGCAGAGGCGGGAGCTCGAACGCCATGGTGACCTCCTTCGCGGCGGAGCGCCGACATCATAGACCCGCCGAACCGCGGCCGGAAGAGGACTCGCGCGACCGCTTCCCCGGAGGCGGCGGGAGATCACCTGGGAGCGTTCGGTCCGGCGCCCCGGGAGGCCCCGGCGACGACCCCCGGAACCGCGCCCGAGAGTGTCTCGGCGGCGAGCCGCTGCGGCGAGAGGAGCTCGAGGGGGCTCCGGTCGCGCACGAGCAGGACCAGCCGGTCGAGCTGCGGGAGCCGGTCGTCGCCGACGTCGAGCTCGGGCTGGCCGCGCAGCGTGCCGAGGAGACGCAGGACGCCCTGCGGGTGCTCGCGCTCGGCGGCGTGGAGGGCGGCGACCGCCGCGTCCGAGCGGGGGTCGACGACGAGCTCGGTGCACCCGCCGCCCTCGACCGCGCGAATCCACTCCGGGACATCGACGGACCTGCCGCCGAGGACGTCGACCCAGCCTCGCGAGCGCCGTCCGAGCTCCTCGGGAGGCCGCTGGATCGCGACCGCCGGGTGCTCGACTCCGAACTCCGCGTGCACCAGCTCCGCAACCAGCAGGTTGAGCTCGTCGTTGGTGGTCGCGGCGACGACCAGCGAGTCCTGCTCGACGCCGGCTTCCTCGTAGGTCGCGGCGTCGCGCGCGTCGCCGACGACAGCCTGCAGGCCCGCGGCCCGGAAGCCGTCGAGCCGCCACGACAGGGAATCGATGACCAGGGTCGTGCGGCCCGTCGCGGCGAGCCGCCGCGCCAGGATCTCCGACAGCGGGTTGGCGCCCACCAGGATGGCCCGGCGCCGGGCGGGGTCGGCGGTGAAGCCCAGCAGGCGCGGAAGCGCGATGGCGCCCAGGGTCGACCACACGCCGGTGGCGAGAATCGTGAGGTAGACGAGCCCCTCGAGCTCGGTGGCGCCGGCGAGGCCCGCGGCCTTCATCTGGCGCGCGGCGAGTGAGGCGACCGCGGCGGCGACGATGCCGCGCGGCGCGGTGAGGGCGATCAGCGCGCTCCCGCGCCACGCGAGGCCCGCGGACGGCACCGAGGCCGCCACCGCCAGCGGGCGGACCACCAGGATCAGGGCGACGACCACGATCACGCCGTCCCAGCCGAGGGCGAGCACGGCGCCGAGGTCGAGCTGCGCGGCAAGCAGGATGAAGAGCACCGAGATGATGAGGGTCGTGAGCTGGCCCTTGAAGGTGCGCACCGAAACGAGGTCGGGAAGCTCGGCCGCGGAAATGGTGAAGCCCATCACCATGGTGGCGAGGATCCCGGACTGCGGCGCCTGGCGCTCGGCGGCGAGGTAGCAGACCATGAGCAGGGCGAGGATGCTGAGGTTGCGGAGCTCGCCGCCGACGAGGCGCGTGCGGAGAATCAACCTGGCCAGCGCCCCGCTCACGAAGCCGAGCACGATGCCGGTCGCGATGAGTGCCAGCAGCTCTCCGGCGAGGGCCAGCGGCGGAATGCCGGCGCGTTCGATCCACTGCAGGACCAGGTAGGCGAGGATGGCGCCGATGGGATCGACGATCAGCCCCTCCGAGAGCAGGATCGTCTTGACCTCGCGCGGCGCGATCATGTGGCGGAGCAGGGGCACGATGACGGTCGGGCCGGTGACGGTGACGATGGCGCCGAACAGGGCCGCGGTCGTCCATGACATTCCGATCAACCAGTGCGCGGCCGCAGCCGACGCGACGCCGGTCACCGCCACCCCGATGGTGAGCAGGTTGCGCACCGCCGCCCCGACCTTGAGGATGCGGCTCGGGTCGAGCGAGAGGCCGCCCTCGAAGAGGATGATGGCGACCCCGAGGTGGATGAGAGCCGCGAACGCCTCGCCGAGGGTTTCCGGCTGCACGAAGCCGATACCGAAGGGGCCGCAGAAGATCCCCAGCACCAGGAGCGGCAGGATCGCCGGCAGCTGGAAGCGCTCGGCGATGACCTGGCTGGCGATGCCCAGGGCCACCGCGGCGACGAGGGTCGTGAGAATCGAGTCCATGTGCGTGTCCGGCGCTACGGACTCCCATGATAACCGGGCCGCTGCCGTCCGGCCCGCGCCCGGGAGCCCCGGTCACAACCAGCGGCGCCGCCAGATGAAGATCACCAGCCCGCAGGCGACCAGGGCCATGACGGCGAGGGCCATCGGGTAGCCCCAGGGCCACGCGAGCTCCGGCATGTTCCAGGGTCCGGCCGCGGGATCGAAGTTCATGCCGTAGACCCCGGCGATGAAGGACAGCGGGATGAAGATCGTTGCGATGACCGTCAGCACCTTCATGATCTCGTTGGCGCGGATCGAGATGTTCGTGAGGTACAGGTCGTTGAGGCTGGCGACCATCTCGCGGTAGGTCTCGATGATGTCGACGGCGATGGTTGCGTGGTCGGCCGCGTCCCGCAGGAAGAGCCGGGTCTCAGGCTCGAAGAGCGGCGACTCGAGCAGGATGTGGTTCCGCAGCATGTCGCGGAGCGGCCACATCGACTTCCGCAGGAGGAGGAGCCGGCGCTTGACCTCGTGCAGCGAGCCGAGGTCGTCGCTGGTGGGGTTCTCGAGGATCGATGCCTCGAGCTCCTCGAGCGTGTCGCCGATGCCCTCCAGCACCGGGAACACGTGGTCGATGACGGTGTCGATCAGAGCGTAGGCCAGGTACCCCGCACCGCTTGTCCGGATTCTGCCCCTGCCGCCCTCGAGGCGCTGGCGAACGGGCGCGAAGAGCTCGCTCGCGCGCTCGCGGACCGACAGCACGAGGCCGGGCTGCAGCACGAGGCTGATCTGCTCCTTCTCGAGATCGCCGTCCGCGGTGGTGCTGAAGTGGTCGAGGACCATGAAGAGCGACTCCTCGTAGTCCTCGATCTTCGGTCGCTGGCCGACGTGCAGCACGTCCTCGAGAGCCAGCGGGTGCACCTCGAGGCGGCTGCCGAGCGCAGCGATGAGCTGGACATCGTGGCCCTCGATGTCGAGCCAGGCGCTGAGCCCGTCACGGACGGCCTCCAGCCCCTCCGGGTCGAGCAGGTTGGCGTCCGAGATCTCGGCGGCGTCGAAGGTGATGATGCGGGCCCGGACCGGCCCTGCCGCTGCGTCCTGCGACGGCAGGGTGCCCGGGGCGGTTCCCGGTGGATGGCGTCCCTTGACGATGCGCATCGACGACCTCCGAGGTCCTTCCGGCCGGGGCGGCGCGATCCGGCGTGCGTGGCCCGATTCTACTGTCTGCCCTCGCCGCCCGCGTCGGGCAGGCCCCGTCCCAGCGCCTCCGCCTTGCGCAGGCCGCCGCTGAGGGGCTCCGGAACCTCGGCCGCGGGGCAGCCGGCGTTGTACCCGCACCATGCGCAGAGCGCGCCGGGCCGAGGCGGGAACTCACTCGCCAGCTCGATCTCGCGCACCAGGGCGAGGAACTTCTCGAACAGCTCGCGGGCACGGGCCTCTTCGACCGTCTGCCAGCGCGTGAAGCCGTGCCGCAGGTAGTGGTAGCCCGCGAGCGCCTCGCGCTCGCCGTGGTGGCCGAGGGCACAGGCCGCGTACAGGGGCGCCTGCAGGCCCTCCGAGAAGTCCGAGCCATTTCCGGCGGCCTTCGAGGTCTTGTAGTCGACGACGAACAGGCGCCCGCCGTCGGTGCGGCCGACGCGGTCGGCGAAGCCCGTGAAGACGACCGAGGTCGCGAGGGTGGCCGCCAGGCGCTGCTCGAGGGCGATGGTGACGGAACGGTCGCGGGTGAAGGTGCCGTTGAAGAACCTGCTCAGCATCTCGCGGCCGAGGCGGAGGTGGTTGTCCTCGCGGTCGTCGACGCGCACCAGGGCGACCGTGTCGTCGAAATGTGCGCTCCAGCGCGCGGCGAAAATCTCGAGCAGGGCCGGCTCGTCCGGGCTCGCGCCGCGCATCCGCTCCGCGTACAGCCACTCCAGCACCTCGTGCACCGTGGTGCCGAGGAAGGACTCGATCGAGCGGAAGCTCTCCCTGCGCCCCTCGAGGTAGCGGAGGCGGTAGCGGAGGGGGCACTGGTGGAAGCACTTGACCCGCGAGAAAGAGTAGGCGTTGGCAGGCGTCGGGGCGAGCGCGGAATCAGGCATCGGGGGAGTGTAGCTGAGTGCGAGAGCATCACCTGACGTCGATCCTCATCAGAGCTCGATGACGGGCGCCAAAACCCCGGAGATCAGATCGACGAGGTGGACGAAATCTCGGCGCATCCGGGATTGCATGGGGTGGAGTCCTCGGATGGGACCGGTGTCCGTTTCCGTATCCGTGCCCGTGCCCGGGTGCCGGGCCAGCGACCGCGGCAGATGACAGTGGCTGCTGCAGGATCAGCGGGCAGTGAACCGTGGCAGTGGGCTGTGCCCGTTTCCGTGCCCGTTTCCGTCTCCGTGCCCGGATGCAGGGCGAGTGGGCCGTGGCCTGGTCACCTCCGGGTCGTTCCCTCGGGTCGCTAGCTGGCGAAGCGTCCGACGTCAAGGGCGAGCCGGCCTGCGGCCGGTCGCTGCGCGACCCTTGACTCCGGACGCCTCGCCAGCTGGAGGGAAGGCAGTAACGACCCGGAGGTGACCATGCCCGAC
>JALOKS010000133.1 GCA_025456385.1 Thermoanaerobaculales bacterium
CCCTCCCTCCCCTGTACAATGCCCTCCCATGTCATCGAGCTTCGACCGACTCGTCGCGATCATGGACCGGCTGCGGGACCCGGGCGGCTGCCCCTGGGACCGCGAGCAGACGATCCACACCCTGGCTCCCTACTTTCTCGAGGAGGCCTACGAGGTGGCCGACGCGATCGCCGAGGGCGATCCCGGCGGCCTCTGCGAAGAGCTCGGAGACCTCCTGCTGCAGATCGTGTTCGTGGCCAGGATCGCGCGCGAGAAGGGCTGGTTCGACGTCGACCGCGTGGCGGAGGCGATCGCCGAGAAGATGGTGCGGCGGCACCCGCACGTCTTCGGCGACCGCGAGGTCAGCGGCGCGGCCGAGGTGATGCGCAACTGGGAGGACATCAAGCGTGAGGAACGGACGGCCGACGAGGGCGCGTCGGCGCTCGACGGCGTGCCGGGCGCCCTGCCCGCGCTCCTCAAGGCCTTCCGCATGACCGAGAAAGCGGCGGCGGTCGGCTTCGACTGGCGCCGGCCGGCGGACGTGGTGGTGAAGCTCCGCGAGGAGGTGGCCGAGCTCGAGGAGGAGCTCCGGGCGAGCGGCGGCGCTGGCACCGACCGGGTGCGGGCGGAGATGGGCGACGTCCTGTTCGTGATCGCCAACCTCGCACGCCACCTCGGCGTCGAGCCGGAGACGGCGCTGCAGCTGAGCAACGCCACCTTCAAGCGGCGGTTCCAGGCCATGGAGGCGAAGGCCCGCGCGCGCGGCCGCGCGCTGCGCGAGATGGCTCTCGCCGAGCAGGACGCCCTGTGGGACGAGGTCAAGGCGGACGAGGCCGGAGGCCGCCCGGGACACCAACTGGAGGGAACGAGATGAGCGACGTCTGCCGGCACCATCTCGTCGCCACCCTCCGACGTTCTAACGGTGTCGAGACGTCGACAGCGCCGCCCAGGCGAGGGCTCCGAAGAAAGCGGCGAACAGCAACCCCCACAGGTGGGCGGCGAGCCCGGTAGCGGCGGCGAGCCCGAGCGGCACGCCGAGGGCGGTGAAGGCCGCGGTCCAGCCGGCCTCCAGGGTGCCTATGTTGGCGACCAGGTTGACGGGCAGCAGGTTG
The DNA here is from genome assembly GCA_025456385.1 of Thermoanaerobaculales bacterium. Lineage (GTDB taxonomy): Bacteria > Acidobacteriota > Thermoanaerobaculia > Thermoanaerobaculales > Sulfomarinibacteraceae > Sulfomarinibacter. Next base: position 1,092 of record JALOKS010000133.1, read on the forward strand.
GCTGCCGCCGCCGCCGAGGCCCCTGCGGCGACCACCTGCACAGGCCAGAGCTGGCCCATGGCCGCGAGCAGCCACCAGGCGACGGCCCACTGCAGCCCCCACATCGCGAGCGAGACCGCGGCGGCGCCGAGCAGGCGCGCCGGACGGTCCCTGAGCGCCTCGATCTCGCGGCGCACCCGCCGCAGCCGGCGCGCCCAGCGGCGCCCGATGCGACCGCGGGGGGCGACGACCCGCAGCGCCAGACGGTCGGCCGCCGCCAGGCTCAGCGGCAGGAGGGCGGTCGGCGCGATCAGCAGGAACGACAGGGCGAGTGCCAGCGGCTCGCCGAGGCCGCGCACGGCCAGCAGCGAGCCGCCGCACCAGATGCCGAGGGTCGCGAGGTCGAGCGCGCGGGCGGCGAGCAGGGTGCCGAGCCCGGAGGCGAAGTCACGCCCCGTGGATCGCGCCAGCAGCCACGGCAGTGCGAGCTCGCCGGTGTGGAAAGGTGCGAAGAGGGCGGCCGCCTGCGCCGCCGCTGCCACGGCAGTCGCCGTGAAGGCGCCCAGGTTGCGGCCCGCGAGCAGCAGCTGGAGGCGGAGGCCGCGCAGGGCGAGGAAGGCGGCCGAGGTCGCGAGCGCCGCCGCGAGCAGGACGGGGTCGGTGGTGCGGAGCAGAGCCCAGACCTCGCCCGGGCCGGCGAGCCAGAGCACGGCGACGAGCAGGCCGACGGCGATGAGCGCGCCCACCGCCCGGCCGAGGCCGCGGTGCGGGCCCGCAGTCTGGAGCGGCGCCATCGCCGCTCAGCGCTGGGGCCCGAGGGCCCGCTCCCGCTCGTGCTCGACCAGCTCCTCGAGCAGACGGCGGTTGACTGCGGTGAGGTCGGCGATGATGCCGGCGAGCCAGATCAGGGCGCCGATGACCACGAGGATGACCGCGAGGAGCAGCGACTGCACGTGACCGGCCGGCGAGTCGCCGACGAGGTAGAACCACAGGAAGCGCAGCAGCAGAGCAGCGCCGAGCCCGATCGGGAGCGCTCCGAGGAGCAGGAAGATGCGCAGCGGGTTGTACAGCGTCACGATGCGCGCGATCGAGGCGAGCGAGCGCAGCACGTAGCCGGCGTCCGAGCGGAAGAGGCGCGACGGCCGCCGCGCACCGGGGTTGACGCGGACCGGAACCGAGGCCACGCCGAGCCCGGCCTCACCGGCCTGGAGGATCGTCTCCAGGGTGTAGGTGAAGCGCGTGAACACGTGCATGCGCAGGGCCGCGCCGCGGGAGATGGCGCGGAAGCCGGAGGTCGCGTCGCGGACCGAGGTCCCCGACAGCCGCCGCACGACGGCGGTCCCGAGCTTCTGCAGGAGACGTTTGGTGGGCGAGAAGTGACGCAGGGTCTCGACCTGGCGGTCGCCGATCACCAGCTGGGCGGTACCCTCGAGGATCGGTCGCACCAGGGCCGCGATGTCGCGGGCGTCGTACTGGTTGTCGGCGTCGGTGTTGACGACGACATCCGCGCCGCGCGCCAGGGCCTCGCGCAGCCCGGCGGCGAAGGCGACGGCGAGGCCGCGGTGGACCGGCAGCCGGCGGACGGCGGCCCCGGATGCGCGTGCGACCTCGGACGTGCGGTCCTCGGAGCCGTCGTCGACGACCAGGACCTCGAGCTCGTCGAAGCCCGCGACCGCGCGCGGCAGCGCGGCGAGGGTCTCCGCGAGCTGCTCCTCCTCGTTCCACGCCGGGATCTGGATGACGAGCTTCATGTGACTGCGTCCGCCGCCACGCTAGCACAGCGGACGCGTTCCGAATCTCTGCCGGGTCAGTGAGCCGGCTCGGCGACCGCGGCATCGCCACGCCGGGTCATCCACAGCGATCGTTTCGAGGAGTCCACTGGACCACAGAGGCACAGAGGTACTGAGGGACAGAGCCGGACAGAGGGTTCCCGACTCATCGCGGGACCTTCCAGGGACCATCCCGGTGCGAGGCCATCGTCTCTGTCTGTGGTTTCTCTGTGTTCTCCGTGCCTCTGTGGTTCTTATGGGTGGGTGGGACATCCGAAATCCGAAATCTGAAATCGAAAAAATCCGCCTCCCTGCGGGCGCGGTGTAGAGTTGCGACGCCATGGGGAATGACGCGAACGCCGCCGCCGACCTCGGCCAGCCGGCGCCCGAGGCGCGGGACCGCAGCGCGCTGCTGGCCGTCGCGGGCACCGTCGAGATCCTGACCGGCGGGCTCTGCGTGGCGATGGCGGTGCTGAGCTGGCTTGCGCTGGGGCTGTCGGCGACTCTGCCCGAAGCCGGCCCGAGCCTGCGGACGACCCTGCCGGTGGTGCTCCTCTACGGCATCCTGGCCCTCGCCTTCGTCGTGCTCGGCGTCGGCTCGCTCCGCGCCCGCCGCTGGGCCTGCGCGCTGATGCGGGCGGTGTCCCGCGTCTGGCTGGCAAGCGGTCTCTGCACGGTGCTCGTCGGCCTGCTGGTGCTGCCTGCGCTGGTGCGCGAGGCCAGCGCCGGGATGGGCGTGCCCCCGGGCTTCGCGGCGGCGGCCACCCTGGTGGCTCTGGCCGGACTCGCGATCACTCAGGTGGCGGTGCCGGCGGGGCTCTGGCTCATCCACCGCTCGCCGGAGGTCCTGGCGACCTGCCGCGCCCGCGACCCGCGACCGAGCCTCCTCGACGAGTGCCCGCAGCCGCTCCTCAGCCTCGCGGTGCTGTGCGCGCTCGCCGGGGTTTCGGTGCTCGTCGTGCCGGCCTACAACTTCGTGTTTCCCTTCTTCGGCCGGCTGCTCGTCGGGCGGGGGGGTGTGCTCCCCTGGCTCGCGGTGGCGGGCGTCTGCCTGGTGCTCGCCTGGGGAAGCTGCCGGCGCCGCCGGTGGGCCTGGCGGGGTGCGGTCGCGGCGACCCTCACGGCTGCCGCCGCGACCGTGCTGACGGCGCTCGCGGTCGACCTCGGCGGGCTCGTCGAGGCACTCGCGCTGCCGCCGGCCCAGGCGCGGGCCTGGGCGCGGCTGCCGGCGCCGGGCGCGGCCCTGGCTGCGCTCTTCTGGCTGGCGGTCTGGGGCTCGCTGCTGCTGTGGCTCGCGAGCCTGCGGAGGCACTTCGGAGCGCGGGGAGCGGAGGGTGGCTGAGCCGGGTTCCACCCTCGGCGGGCCCGGGCCCCGCGGCTGCCTCGCGTCGGTCGCCGGCGCCCTCGTGCTGGCGGTGATCGCGCCCGCGGTGGTCGCGCTGCGTCGCTGGCAGGCGTGGCGCCGCGGCTCCGGGCTCCGGCTGGAGGTCGCGAGCTCGACGCCCGCGGGCGGGGGTCGCAGGCGCCTCGAGCTCGGCTACGACGTGCCGGCGGCGGCCGCGCCAGCCTTCCGCCGCCGTCTCACCGACGCCGTGGTGCGGGTCGCGGAGCTCCTGCGGCGGCCCGACGACGTCTACCACCTCGTCCACCGGCAGGCGGGCGACGAGGAGGCGGTGGCCCTCCCGCTGGGGCCGCGGCTGCAGGCCCTCGGCGAACGGCTCCACCTGCTGCTGAGCCGCGGTTCGACGGCCGGGCGGACGGTGCTGTGCTTGGTTCTCGGCCGCGAGCGCAGCCTGGCTGAGATCGTGGATCCGGTGTCCTGCGATCCCGAGGACGAGGCCGAGCGCGAGCGGCTGCTCGCCGCCGCCGACCACTGGGCGCTGGCGAGCGCCTGGGTGGTCGCCGGGCCGTCGCTGCTGGTGCGGATCGTCCTCGTGGTCCCCGCGGCGGACGAGGACGGCGTACTCGAGATCATGAGGCACGCGATCTCCTGATCGACTCCGTCCCCGTGCTCGGCCCGCGGCCGCCAGCCGCGGGCCGGGAAAAGGCGGTGCCACCCGTTTGCCGAGGGACCCCGGCTGTGCTGAAATCCTGTGACTTGCGTCGCGCCGCGATGCGGGGAGGGAGGCGCCATGGACGTCGGGCTGGTCAAGGACCGGAGGCCGTTCGAGCACCGCATCGGGCTGACGCCGGGCGGCGTGCGGGTGCTGTCGGAGCGCGGGCACCGGGTGTACGTCGAGAACGATGCCGGCCTCGAAGCGGGCTTCCCGAACGAGGTGTACCGCAACGCAGGCGCGACGGTGGTCTACTCCGACGAGGAGGTGCGGCTGCGGTCGCAGGTGCTCATCCGGCTGTCGCCGCCCACCCCCGAGGAGTGCCGGGTGCTGCAGCCCGGCCAGGTCGTCATCGCGGCATGGCACCTCGCGGTGGCGTCGGCGGACTACCTGTGGCGCCTGCTCGAAGGCCGGGTGACGACGGTCGGCTACGAGATCATCGAGGATGACCGCGGCCGCGCACCGGTGCTCGAGGCGATGTCGGAGATCGCCGGGCGACTGGCGGTGACGATCGGCGCCGGCCTCCTGCTCAACGAGTTCGGCGGCAAGGGCCTGCTGATCGGCGGCGCCCCCGGCATCCCGCCCGCGTCGCTGGTGATCCTCGGCGCCGGCACCGTCGGCTGCGAGGCGACCAAGTTCGCGCGTGCCATCGGCGCGCACGTGGTGGTGCTCGACCGGGACATCGACGCCCTGCGGCGCGCGCAGTCGATGACCGCGGACGAGATCCCGACCATGATCGCCACCAAGCCGCGCATCGAGAGGGCGCTCGCCTTCGCCGACCTGCTGCTGTGCGCGGTGGCGGTGCACGGCGAGCGGACGCCGGTGCTGGTGACCCGCGACATGCTCAAGCTGATGAAGCCGAGGTCGGTGATCATGGACCTCTCCATCGACCAGGGCGGCTGCTGCGAGACCTCGCGTCCGACCGACTTCTCGAACCCGACCTACGAGGTGGACGGGATCATCCACTTCTGCGTGCCCAACCTGCCGTCGACGGCGTCGCGGGCGTCGACCCGGTCGCTGACCAACGCCATGCTGCCCTTCGTGCAGGAGATCGCCGACAAGGGCTTCGACCGCGCCGTGCGCGACAACCGGGCCCTTCGTCGCGGGACCTACACCTACGACGGCCGGTGCGTGCGCGAGGGGGTGGCAAAGATCTTCGACGTGCCCTACCACGAGATCGACGGAAGCTGAGGGCCGGTATGGACTGGATGAGCCTGTACCGGAGCCGGATCACTTCCGCCGAGGAGGCGGTCAGGGACATCGCCTCGGGCGACCGGGTGTGGATCCACCCCGGCTGCAACACCCCGACCCGGCTGATCGACGCGATGGTGGCCAGGGCCCCCGAGCTCGAGAACGTCGAGGTGGCCCACATCCTCACCCTCGCCGCCGCGCCCTACGCCGAGCCCGGGATGGAGGGCCATTTCCGCCACCGCTCGCTCTTCACCGGCGGCAACGTGCGGGACGCGGTCAACGGCGGCAGGGCGGACTTCGTGCCCATCCACCTGCACGACGTGCCGGCTCTCATCTCGCGCGGCCACATGCCGATCGACGTCGCTCTGATCCACATCTCGCCGCCCGACGAGCACGGGTTCTGCTCCTTCGGGGTCGGCGTCGACGCGACCAAGACCGCGGTCGAGCACGCGCGCACGGTCATCGCGATGGTCAACCGGCAGATGCCGCGCACGCTCGGCGACAGCTTCGTGCACGTCTCCAAGCTCACGCGGGTGGTCGAGGTCGACGAGCCCGTGCTCGAGCTGCCCATGGCCTCCGAGATCTCGGAGGTGGCGCGGCGGATCGGCGAGAACATCGCCTCCCTGATCCCGGACGGCGCCACCATCCAGATGGGCATCGGCGAGATCCCGGACGCCGTGCTCGACTTCCTGAAGGAGAAGAAGCACCTCGGGGTCCACACCGAGATGTTCTCCGACGGGCTCGTCGACCTGTTCGAGGCCGGCGTCGTCACCAACGAGAAGAAGACCCTGCACCGCGGCAAGATCGTGGCCTCGTTCGTGATCGGCACCAGACGGTCCTTCGATTTCGTCGACAACAACCCCTTCATGGAGTTCCACCCCAACGAGTACGTCAACGACCCCTTCGTGGTGGCCCGCAACGACGCCATGGTGGCGATCAACTCGGCCCTGTCGGTGGACCTGACCGGCCAGGTCTGCGCCGACTCGATCGGCACCCGCATCTACTCGGGCTTCGGCGGCCAGCTCGACTTCATCCGCGGCGCCGCCCGGTCGAAGGG
>JALOKS010000134.1 GCA_025456385.1 Thermoanaerobaculales bacterium
CACCGTCATCGCATGCGGGCGGTACAAGGCGAAGAACAAGGCCACCGGGCGTGAGCTCGACGCCCAGTTCGCTCACTTCTGGGGCATCCGCGCCGGCAAGCTGGTCACGTTCCAGCAGTACGCCGACACCTATCAGGCGATGGCGGCCGTCACCGGCTCGCACTCCGGACCCGTGTGATCCTGCGCGAAGGGCGCGGGAGGATCCAGGCGCGCAGCCCGCGGTGATCGATGCTTGTCGCCATCTGACGACCGCCGACCTGCTGGCGGGCGTCCAGGTTCGTCGGCACGCGCACCTGGGATTCCCCGCGGCGGTCCTCACCGGCAGGGAGCCGGTACCTTTCGTGCCGCGGCACGCCGCCAGCTCATGACGACGGCGGCGTCACGGGGAGGGAGATCAACGCGCCGAAGCCAGAAGCTCCTCGAACGGCGGATAGTCCCACAGGGGCTCGAGATCAAGATCCCATCTCGGAAACTGGTCGAAGCCGAGGCCCCGCTCGGAGGTCACGCTCTGCCGCAGGTAGTCGACGGCACGGTCGAGATCCCCGAGGTGGGCCGACACATATCCGGCACCGATGAAATCACCCTCCGCGACGCATCGCGCGAGGACTGCCTGGGCCCCGGCGCGGTCGCCGAGCTTGGCGGCGGCCATTCCCACACACCACGTAGCGTACTGGGCCAGAAGCGGGTTCTCCCGGCAACGGCCGCTCACCTTAGCTGCGAAGCTCCTGTACTCGCTCCAGGCACAGGAAGCCCGCAGGGCATAGAGATAGTAGTCGATGTCGGTCGATTCGAGGCCACAGTCCGCCGGCTCGCCGTCGTTCCTCGCGCGGATCGCCTCCACCGCCCGGCGTGCGAGGATCCGCGCCGAGCTTCGATGGCCTCCAGCGGTCAGGACCCAGCTCGCGTCGGTCGCCACGACGGCGACGTCGCAGGTGCCGCCGACCGCCGACTCGCAGGCGTCGACGGTCTTCCGGACCTTGTCGAGACGGCCGAGAGCCGCCAGCGCCACGGCCGCAGCCCGAAATCCGGCCGTGGCGCCGGGCAGGGTTTCTCTCAGCTTTCTCGAGAGTTCAAGCTCGTCGCTGAACCGTCCCAGCTCCTCGAATGAGGTCATGACCTGGACGAGCGTGGGCGTCTGGAGAAAAAGGAGGCGGTTCGGTACCTGCTCGGCCACCGGGACGAGGGCCTCGAGAACCTCCTCATACCTGCCGAGATCTCCGGCAAATCGACCGTGGAGATACCGTACGAGGAGATCGCCGGGCGCGATTCCCTCCAGCTCGCGGGTGAGGTCGAGGGCCCTACCGGAGTCTCCCACCCGCCAGGCCTGAAGCACTTCCAGCAGCAGGCCCTCGTACCGGGTGAGCTCGGAGCGGTGCCGGGCGATCGTCTCGAGCAGCGGGTCCGCCGACTCCGAGGAGTGTCTGGCGAGATGGCCGGCTGCAGCCAGGTAGGCCGGCATGAGGAAACGGGGGTCCACCAGCTCGAGCTCCTGGACGGCGGCGACTGACGTCGGCGCCGGCCCCCGCCACAGCGCGTCCCGCAGGTCCAGGTACCTTCGCAGGGCCACGAGAGACGGCACGTGGGACACATTCTGGAGACCGACGAGGTCATGGACCACGACCCCACTCATGATCTCGTCCAGCAACGGCGCAAGCTCCTGGTCTCGAACTCGCTGGGACGTCCTGAGGGCTCGAGTGGAGTGCAGCACGCGGCGGTTTTGGAGATCCTGGATTCGGGCGACCACGACCAGGCCCTCCCCTCCCCGGGTGAACGACCCCGAGACCAGGAGGCGCCCGATTCGCTCCGTGGACGGATGCCCAGTCGAGTCCCATTCCGCAGCGGTGCCCGGCGCCACGATCACCGAGATCGGGTGCAGGGTCCTCAATCCGCGCGTGACGAGGATCAGGCTCTCGGCAGAGCGGTCGGCGAGCGTGCCGCCGATCCCGGCGAGCGCCGGATCACCGGTCCGGTTCTCGAACGCTGCGACGGAGACCTGGCACTCGTCGACGAAAGTGAACGGTGCCGCGAGCTGTGTCCCTCGCAGGGGCCCGCCGCGGATTCTGCGAGCGGACGACCACTGGAGCCCGATCCAGGCCGAGACCGCGAGAGCCGCGATCGCCAGCAACGCCCCCGCTGCCCTCGCGACGGTGCGGCTGCCGCGGCGCCTCCCTCGCACTGCAGAGGGTGCGGCCAGGTGTCGGAGGCTGTAGGCCAGGTCAGCCGCCGACTGGAAGCGCTCGTCGGGGTCCCTGGCGAGACAGCGGTCGGTGATGCGCACCAGGCTTGGCGGCAGCGGCACCCCTGTTTCCGAGAGCGAAGGAGGAGGTTGGGCGAGCACAGCGGCGATCACCGCCGGCGCATTCTGGCCGGCGAAGGGGCGCCGACCCGCGAGCATCTCGTAGAGCACGCAGCCGAGGGCGAAAATATCCGCCCGCTGGTCCACGACCTCACCCCTGAGCTGCTCCGGAGCCATGTAGCCCGGCGTGCCGATAACGGTCCAGGACGCGGTTGCCGCGGTTGCCAACCCATCTGTCGGCGAGAGGTTCGTGTCGCCGGATGCCGCCAATCCGAAGTCCAGGATCTTCACCATCCCATCGCCGGTGATCACGATGTTCTCCGGCTTGATGTCGAGGTGAACGACACTCTTCCCATGGGCGGCCGAGAGGCCGTCGGCGACCTCGGCGACGATCTCGCACGCCCTGGGCCAGGACACCGTCTCGGCCGACACCAGTTCGCGGAGAGTGACCCCCTCGAGAAGCTCGGTCACGAGGTAGCGCACTCCGTCGTGGCTTCCGATGTCGAAGACTTGGACGATGTTCGGGTGGGAGAGAGCAGCCACCGCCTTGGCTTCGCGGCGGAATCGTTCCAGACGCTCCGGGTTCCTCGCGAACTCGTCGGGCAGAACCTTGATCGCGACCTCACGCTCGAGCTCAGGGTCACGCGCGCGAAAGACCTCGCCCATCCCGCCGGCCCCGAGCGGACCGAGCACAACATACCGCCCCAACCGCGCCCCGGTGGTCAAAGCCACGTGCAAGCTCCCCCACCCAGATGGGACAAGAGCGGCCCCTCCCACATGCGGGTTTCCGCCTCAACAATGCGCCAGCGGCCTGCGGTTTGCAAGAACCCTGAGTGCGGCAGGAACGCCAGGTTCACGCATCCGGCCACACTCCGAACTCGTGACGATGCTACGGCCGGCCGAGGTCATCGAGAAACGCCGACCCGGCGCCGCGGACTGTGGCACCATGAGCGCATGGACACCCACCTCTTCTCCCCTCTCCAGCTGCGGTCGGTTGCCCTGCGCAACCGGATCGCCGTCTCCCCGATGTGTCAGTACTCCTCGTCGGAGGGGCTGGCCAACGACTGGCATCTCGCCCACCTCGGGGCGCGCGCCGCCGGCGGCGCCGGGCTGGTGCTGACCGAGGCCACGGCCGTCGAGGCCCGCGGCCGGATCAGCCCGGCCGACCTCGGGCTCTGGGACGACGGCCAGGTGGAGCCGCTGCGGAGAGTCGCCGAGTTCATCTCGTCCCAGGGCGCCGTGCCGGGCATCCAGCTCGCCCATGCCGGGCGCAAGGCCTCGACCGCGGCGCCGTGGGAGGGCGGCGGCACGGTCGGGCGCGAGGCCGGCGGCTGGACGCCGGTCGGCCCCAGCGCCCTGCCCTTCGACCCGCGCTCGCCGGTTCCCGAGGCCCTCGACGCCGCCGGCCTGAGGGAGGTGGCTGCGGCCTTTGCCGCCGCCGCCAGGCGCGCTGGCGCCGCCGGCTTCCGGGTGGTCGAGGTCCACGCCGCCCACGGCTACCTGCTGCACTCCTTCCTGTCGCCGATCGCGAACCGTCGCGACGACGCCTACGGCGGCGGCTTCGAGGGCCGCACCCGACTCCTCCTCGAGACCGTCGCAGCGGTGCGCGGCGCCTGGCCCGAAGAGCTGCCCCTGCTGGTCCGCATCTCCGCCACCGACTGGCTGCCCGGCGGCTGGGACATCGAGGACTCTGTGGAGCTCGCCCGGAGGCTGCGCGGGCTCGGCGTCGACCTCGTCGACTGCTCCTCGGGCGGGCTCGCCCCGGGCGCCGCGATCCCCCTCGCTCCGGGCTACCAGGTGCCCTTCGCCGAGCGCATCCGCCGCGAGGCGGAGATCGCCACCGGCGCGGTGGGGCTGATTACCGGGCCCGCGCAGGCGGACGCGATCCTCCGTGAGGGACGCGCCGACCTCGTGCTGCTCGCCCGTCAGCTCCTGCGCGAGCCGAGCTGGCCGCAGCGCGCCGCCCACGAGCTCGGCCGGGATACGGCGGAGCTGTGGCCGCGCCAGTACCTGCGCGCCCGGCCGGGTGTGTAGCCGGCCTCCGGCGCCGCGCACGACGCGCGCCGCCTCGTCCGGGTACCACGTATGCCGGAGGGTCACGAACGGCCGCTGCACCGGTGGGAGGCGCCGCAGGTGAGCCCGCTCTCAGCCTCCAGCGGGCACCAGGGTGAGCGTGGTCGCGGTCGCGCCGGGGAGGAAGGGCGTCGCGCGTCCCTCGGCCCAGTCGTCGTGGCCGGCCCGGTAGTGCGGCGACAGCGGGTGGCCGCTCTGGCCCCCCGGCATGTGGAAGTACCCGTCCGACTCCCGCCCAGGTGACACGGCGAAGCGCTCGGAGGCGCCGAAGGTCGCGCTCTGGACCCTCGGCATGTGGCTGTCCCCCGGCAGCTCGACCGGCGCCATGTCGAGCCTGCTCGCGAGCTGCGGCACGGCGCGGCTCAGCGGGTGCCGCATGTTGAGGGTGTTGCGCCGGCCCCAGGTCCAGAGCTCGGCGTCGGGCCCGACCTCGTCAGCGAGGCTGTCCACGACGGCATCCACCGCGCCCAGCAGCTCGGCCTCCCAGCCCGTCTCGCCGGCGCCGAGGAGGTGCGCGGGGCGCTCGGTGACCAGCCGCCACAGCGAGTCCTCCCACTGGCCGAAGTGGTGGATTTCGAAACGCTCGTCGGCAGCCTTGCACGGCGCCATGAGCCGTCCGTAGACGCGCTCGAAGATCTCCCGCCGGAAGGCGCGCACCAGCCGGTAGGCCTGGGAGCCGGTGCTTGCCCTCCCGGTCCACCTGTCGCGCACCAGGTCGCGGAAGAGTGCTCGCCGCGGATGGCCGGCGACGGCGTCGTCACCGAGGGTTTCGAGCGCGAGAGTCCGCCAGCGCTCGAGGAGCAGGGCGCGGTCGTCGAGCTGGAGGGCCAGCATGTCGTCCTCGTTGGCGTCCGCCAGCGCCAGCAGCCCGTCGCGGATCTGGCGCGCCCGGGCGCCGAGGTCGTGGCCGCCGTCGCCGAGGACGGCGAGGACCTCGCCCGAAGTGGTGCGGTTGTTCGCCGTCCACAGGATCCCTGCCGGCGGGTCGACGATCCGGGGCGCCTCCTCCGGCGCGACCCAGCCGTCCCAGCCGCGGCTGCCGTCGGCCCAGGAGGCCGGCACGGCGCCGCTGAGGCCGCGCCGCTTCGGGATCCGGCCGATGATGGTCCAGCCGATGCGGCCGCCGGAGTCGGCGCAGACGAAGTTCTGCGGCGGCATGCCGACCGTGGCGGCGACCGCCAGCGCGCTCTCCAGGTCCGCCGCGAGCTCGAGGTCGAGCAGCGCGAGGTTGGCGGCCTCCGGATCGTGGGCGATCCAGCGCAGGGCGCGCGGCCGCCCCAGGTGATCCTCGTCGATCACCGGGCCCCAGATGGTTGATCGGACCTCGAACGCCACCGGCGCCGAGCCCCGGACGACGATGGTCTCCTCGACGAGATCGAAGGGGCGCGGTCCGTCCGGCGTCAGGTAGCGATCGCCGTCGCTCTCGAGAATCACCAGGTCCGACCAGTCGCCGTACGAGTTGGTGAAGCCCCAGGCGATGCGGGTGGTGCTGCCGGCGACCACCGCCGGCGAGCCCGCCAGGGTGACGCCGACGATCTCGTGGGCGCCGCCGCCGTCGTCGCCACCGGGCCAGACCAGCCGCGCGCGGTACCAGGTGGTGGGCACGCCCAGCGGCAGGTGCATGTCGTTGGCGACGATCGCCCGGCCGTCGGCGGTCCGCGAGCCCGCAACCGCCCAGTTGTTGCTGCCCACCGCGGCCACCGGCAGGTCGTCGTCGACATCGGCGGGTGACTCCGGGCTGCGGCCGGCGTCCGCCGACTCGGGCATCGGCGGCGCCTCGATGACCCCCCCATCGAGGGGCGCGTCCCAGCTCGTACCGCCGGGTGCGAGGAACGCCAGCAGCTCGGGCTCGAGGACCTCCGCCGCCACCCCGCGCGCCGACTCGTACTCTCCGGTCGAGTCGTTGAGGGTGAAGTACATGGCGGCGAGCACCAGCATGGAGTCCTCAGGCCGCCACGGCTCGGGCGCCGTGCGCAGCGGCAGGTACTCGAAGGGGACGGCGCCGAGGGCTTCGAGCCCGGCGTTGACTCCAGCGACATAGGCGTCGAGGATCCGGCGGTGATGACCGGGGAGGGCCTCGAGGGCGCGTCGGGCGCGGTGACGGAAGCGGTGCAGCCGGGCGGCGCGGTCGGCCTCGAGGGCGGCCGGCCCGAACAGCTCGGACAGCTCACCCGCGCCTTGACGGCGCAGCAGGTCCATCTGGAAGAACCGCTCCTGGGCGTGGACAAAGCCCAGGGCCCGCGCCACGTCGAGGCGGTTTTCGCCGCGGATGGTCGGCACGCCGAGGGCGTCGCGCTCGACCACCACCGGAGCTCCGAGGCCACCGACCGCAACCTCGCCGTCGAGCCGCGGCAGGCTCGCGGTCAGGGAGTGCCGCAGCCAGAGACCCGCGGCAACGATGAGGACGAGCACCGCGGCCGAAACGACGACGACCACCTTGACCCATCGGCGCACGACGACACCCCCAGATTGCGCTCACCCTAGCAGAGGCCTGCGGGTTTGCACCACCTGACGATGGCGGGCGCGCCGACCTCGTGCTGCTCGCCCGTCGGCTCCTGCGCGAGCCGAGCTGGCCGCTGTGCGCCGCCCACGAGCTCGGGCCTGACGCTGGCGCGGTCTGGCCGCGCCAGTGACGGCGCGGGCGGCCGACTGGCTGGCCCCGAAGGACGCATCGTCCCGAGTTCAATCGCTCACGACCAGGCGACACCTGCCGCGGCCACGGCAGGACCCGCGCCCGCCGCCCCTGCGGTCATCGCTCAACCGCAGCGGAGCACTCCCCTCGTTCGCTCAGCTCATCGGCGCCACTCTCCGCATGGTCAGCCAGGCGTTGACCTGGATCTGGTCGTGAACTGTCTGGTTCACCAACAGCTTCAAGAAGTCCCCTGCGTTGAGTGCGATCTCGGCCAGGCAGAGCTGCGTGGTGCCAGATGCAAAAGGTACAGCGGAGTTGGTTGCGCGGCTGCTTTCCACGGGACCCTGCGAGTCGTTGACGCGCAGCTGTGAGTAGAACCTGCCGGCATCGCGCTCGGCGATGGTGAAGTCCTCCTGTGGATTGGAGTGCAGCCACCGCACCTCTGCGTGGATGAAATAGTGGCCCCCGGCGCCCGCGGGGACTCGCAGCCTGTCCGATGCAGCCGGATCGAGGAATCCGTCAGGGTCGAGCTCAGCGCTGAAATGGACGCTCGTGGCCGAGGTCAGTCCGTTCAGGACCTCGTCGTAGCCCACCACCCTGACCATGTGCACCCGGCAGCCCCAGGGCTGGAGGGCCTGCATGAGGTCATCGATGTTGTTGCGCTGGAGAAATCTCCGGACGATCGCCAGCTCCTGTTCATAGTCGATCTTCTGTTTGCTTGGTGGCGACATAGTGGCACCTCCTTTGCGGAGCTCAGTCCCATTCGTCCCCCTCGAATCGCTGTTCCCCGGCAATGCTCGCGGCTTCGCCAGATGCCTGATGTGGGCCGGCGACGCCCCCCGCCGCCACACCAGGGACCTCCGGCCGGGTCTGGTGTTCGTGTCGTCACCGGAGATGTATCGGTCTCGGCTGTCTCGACGTCAACAGCTCGGAGCTCCGCGCCACGCGGACAGCGTTCCAGACACTGATCTTCCGCCCGACCCTGGAGGCTCGGCGTATGATCGGCGGCGATGAGCAGCAGAGCCCGCACCGGCGTCGTTCTCGGCCTCCTGCTGATCGTCGCGGCCCTCGGGCTGTACTACAGCCTGCGGCAGGAGCCGACGCCAGCACCCGCCGCAGTGACCTTGGACCTCCCCACCCGGTACCCGCAGGCGGAGCGCATCGTCGCCATCGGCGACCTGCACGGCGACCTGACGGCTACGCGGGTCGCCTTGCGCCTGGCGGGCGTCATCGACGAAGAGATCCGGTG
>JALOKS010000135.1 GCA_025456385.1 Thermoanaerobaculales bacterium
AACCACGCGAACTCCGGCAAGAAGGTCGAGGTCGGCGGCAAGGTGGTGGTGGTCGGCGGCGGCGACACCGCGATCGACGCGGCGCGGGTGTCGAAGCGCGTGTCGGCCGATGCGGCCGCTCTCGCGACCCGGCTGGGCGCCGAGGTGACCATCCTCTACCGGCGGACGCGCACCGAGATGCCGGCCATCGAGCGCGAGATCGAGGAGGCGCTCGAGGAGGGCATCGCCATCGAGTTCCTCGCGGCGCCGAAGGAGATCCTGCGCAACGCCGACGGAACGCTGCGCGGCATGGTCGTGCAGCGCATGGAGCTCGGGGAGCCCGACGACTCGGGGCGCCGGCGGCCGGTGCCGATCGCGGGCGACACCTACGAGATCGGGGTCGACACCGTCATCACCGCCGTCAGCCAGAAGCCGGACCTCGCGGCGATGGGCTCGGCGGAGCTCGGCAACGGCTGGCTCAACGGTGACGACTGGGGCTTCACCGGCGTCGACGGGATCTGGACCGGCGGCGACAACATCAACCTCGGCATCGCCACCACCTCGATCGGCCAGGCACGCAAGTCGGCGGAGGCCATCCACGCCTTCTTGCAGGGCGCACAGCCGCAGGCGAAGGTGCAGGGCGCGATGATCCGCGCCGAGAAGCTCAAGCTCGATTGGTACCAGCCCGCCGAGCGCACCCAGCGGCGGGTGAAACCCCCCGAGGAGCGGCTCGCCCATCCCTTCGATGAGGTCGACCTCGGCCTGACGCTGGAGGACACCCTCGCCGAGACCGCACGCTGCTTCAGCTGCGGCAAGTGCTTCGGCTGCGAGAACTGCTGGATGTACTGCCAGAACAACGTCTTCGGCAAGGTCACGCCGCCGACGCACGGCGCCTTCTTCGCGATCAAGAAGATGGAGCTCTGCGACGGTTGCAAGAAGTGCTGGGAGGAGTGTCCCTGCGGCTTCATCCTCGGCGAGTGAGGGCGGGCACGGACGGTCGCCGATGCGTGTCAGCGTCCCGCGGTTGGTGGTCGCCGGTCTCTCGGGCGACAGCGGCAAGACCCTCATCAGCCTGGGTCTCGCCCGTGCGCTGGCCGACCGCGGCCTGAGGGTGCGGCCGTTCAAGAAGGGCCCCGATTACATCGATGCGGCATGGCTCGGCGCGGCGGCCCGAGCCACCTGCCGCAACCTCGACACCTTTCTGATGTCGGACGAGGCCATGGCCGCAGCCCTGGCGGCAGCCGCTGCGGATGCCGACCTCCTCCTGGTCGAGGGCAACCGCGGCCTCTTCGACGGCGTCGACGTCGAGGGCAGCCACTCGACGGCGATGCTCGCGAGGCGGCTCGCGGCGCCGGTGGTGCTGGTGCTCGACTGCACGAAGATGACCCGCACCGCCGCGGCGCTGGTGCTCGGCTGCCGGGCGCTCGACCCGGAGCTCGACCTCGCGGGGGTGATCCTCAACCGGGTCGGCTGCGGCCGCCACGAGACCATCGTCAGCGAGGCGGTGGCCGGCACCGCGGGCACGCCGGTGCTCGGGGCCATCCGCCGGCTCCGCGGCGAGGACCCTCTGCCTGGGCGCCACCTCGGTCTGGTCACCACCGCCGAGCACCCTCATCCCGAAGAGGCCATCGTGCGGGCGGCGGCGGCGGTGGCCGAGGGCGTCGACCTCGACCGCCTGCTCGCGGCCGCCCAGTGGGCGCCCGAGCTCGAGCTCAAGCCGGCGCGCCCGGCCGTCGCCGATGCCGAGGTCGGGATCGCCTACCTCGAAGGCCGGGCCTTCAGCTTCTACTACCCCGAGAACCTCGAGCAGCTCGAGCGCTCCGGCGCCCGGCTGGTCGCGGTCGATCCGGCGGCGGCGGCTGCTCTCCCCGACGTCGACGGGCTCTACATCGGCGGCGGATTTCCCGAGGTCCACGCGGGCGAGCTCGGCGCCAACTCCGCCTTTGCCGCGAGCGTCCGCGCGCGCGTGGCGGCCGGCATGCCGGTCTACGCCGAGTGCGCGGGGCTGATGTACCTGGCCCGGGAGCTCGTCGTCGGCGGCGTCACCCACCCGATGGCGGGGGTCCTCGACCTCGTGGTCGAGCAGATGTCCTCGCCGCAGGGCCACGGCTATGAGATCGCGGTGGCCGACCTCGACAACCCGTTCTTTCCTGCCGGAACCCGGCTGGTCGGGCACGAGTTCCACTACTCGCGGGTGATCGCCGGCGGCGACCGCGCCCGCACCGTGCTGCGCGTCGAGCGCGGCACCGGGACGGGGGAGCAGCGCGACGGGATCACCTGCGGCCGGGTCTTCGCCTCCTACCTCCATCTCCACGCCGGGGCGACCCCCGGCTGGGCGGACGGCTTCCTCGCTCTGGCCGCGCGCTACGCCGGCGAGCGCGGGACGTCGACGGCAGCATGCGGCTGAAGGAGAGGGTGATGGAGCTCCTGCGACGCGGCGACGAAGGCGGCCTCGAGCGGATGGTGGTCGCCGAGCCGCGCGCGGTGCAGCCCCTGCTCGGACGGCTGTGGGACGGCGAGCCCGTGATCGCGGCCCGCGCCGCGCGGGCCCTCGGTGCCGCCGCCGCCGCCCACCCGGAGCTCGGGCGGGAGCTGCTGCGGCGCGCCCTGTGGGCGCTCAACGACGAGTCGGCCACCAACGGCGCGCCGGTGCTGCCGTTGATCGCCGAGGTCGCCTGCCGCGCTCCCGGGCTTGCGGCCCCGTTCGTCGCTCCGATGGGCTCCTACCTCTGGGACGACGGGCTCCGGCCCGGGATCCTCCGCGCCCTGAGCCGGATCGCCGGGACGGGGGCCGAGCTGCCGGACGAGGTTCTCGACCGGCTGGCGGCCTTCGCGCCGGCCGGGGACCCGGAGGAGCGGGCGGTGATCGAGCGCTTGCTCGCGAACCGGGAGGAGCATGCCAATGGCGTCTGAGAATCAACGCGGCCGCCTGGAACGGTGCCTGAAGGAGGTCGAGGACCACCCCGATCGCGCCGCCGCGCACTACAACCTCGGCCTCGCGTACACGGTCTCCGGGCGGGTCAGGCAGGCCGAGGAGGCCTACCTCAGGGCGATCGAGATCGAGCCCGGCTTCGTCGAGGCCTGGATCAACCTCGGCGGTGTGCGGCTCCTGCGTTGGGAGTTCAAGGGCTGCCTCGAGGCGACCAGCGAGGCCGCGAAGCTGCGCGCCGACCTGCCCATCGTCCACTACAACATGGGCCAGGCCTACCTCTACCTCAACGACCCCGAGAACCTCGTGCGCTGCAACGAGCGGGTGCTCGAGCTCGACCGGGACAACGGCGCCGCGCACTACCACGCGGCGGTCGGCTACCTGGCGCTCGACAACCTCGGCGCCGCCGAGCGCCACCTCGGGCGGGCGATCGAGCTCGGCCACCAGCCGACCCAGGACTTCGTCAAGGCCATGGAGCAGGCCCACCAGAAGAAGCGTCGTCAGTCGAACGTCACATTGGTCGAAATCAGCGGGGCGGAGACCCCGGAAAAGAAAAAGGAGGAATGAGATGGCCACGTTCACCCAGGGAAGCGTTTCGATTGAAGTCGACGAGGATGGTTTCATGCAGGAGCCGGAGAGGTGGAACGAGGACGTCGCTGCGGCGCTCGGCACCACCGAGGGCGTCAACGAGCTGACCGAGAACCACTGGAAGGTCGTCAACTACCTGCGTGAGTACTACCTCCAGTTCGGCGTCGCGCCGATGATCCGCAAGCTCTGCAAGCAGACCGGTTTCCAGCTCAAGGAGATCTACGAGCTCTTCCCGTCCGGTCCGGCCAAGGGCGCCTGCAAGGTCGCGGGCCTGCCGAAGCCGACGGGCTGCGTGTAAGGCCGATCGGCCGCATCCGCCCCCGGTGACGAAGGGGGCGGTGCGGCGGTCGCCCGGAACAAGGGCACAGGCATGTTGGCTGAAACGCTCGCCCACTCGCGCGACACGATCCTCGACCGCTGGATCGAGTCGGTGATCGCCCGCTACCCGGAGGACACCGCGGGGTTCCTCCGCCGGCAGGCGGACCGCTTCGCCAACCCGGTCGGCGCGTCGCTGCGGGAGGGGCTCGCCGAGGTCCTCGACGGCGTGCTCGGGGGAGCGGAGCCCGGAGCGCTCGAGCCGGCGCTCGACCGCGTCATCCGGGTGCGCGCGGTGCAGGACCTGTCCCCGGCGGCGGCGGTCGGCTTCGTCTTCGAGCTCAAGCGCCTCCTGCGCGACGGGCTCGGCGATGCGCAGGCGGGCAACACGGCGGCCCTCGCCGAGATCGAGAGCTCGGTCGACCGCGCGGCCCTGACCGCATTCGAGGTCTACATGCGCTGCCGGGAGCAGGTGTGGGCGATCCGCAACGCCGAGGTCAAGAATCTCTCGGTGGGCATCATGGAGCGCGTGGCCGAGTGGCGCGCGCGGCGGGAGGCCGGCGAGGATGCGCCGCGAAACCAGTGACGCGCGTCGTCCGGCCGGACCGGGCTGAGAGGAAGGAGGGATCGGAGGCATGGGAGCGTTGATTTCTCTGTTCGCGGTGGCCGTGCTGGCCGTGCTCGCCGCGGTGGGGGCGAGCGTCGGCGACGGACCGCGCTTCGTGCTCGGGGTGATCGTGCCCGGAGTCGCCTTCGCGGTGTTCCTCGCCGGAATCCTCTACCGGGTCATCCACTGGGCGGCGTCGCCGGTGCCCTTCCGTATCCCCACCACGACCGGGCAGGCGCGCTCGCTGCCCTGGATCCGCAACAACGAGCTCGAGGCGCCGAGCGGCCTGCTCGGGGTGCTGGGCCGGATGGCGCTGGAGGTGCTGTTCTTCCGGTCGCTCTTCCGCAACACCAGGATCGAGCTGCTGCCCGAGAAGCAGAAGCTGAGCTACCTCGCCGACAAGACCCTGTGGGCGGCCGCGCTCGCCTTCCACTGGGCGATGCTGATCTCGATCCTGCGCCACTTCCGGTTCTTCGTCGAGCCGGTGCCGGTGTGGGTCGACTGGCTCGAGAGCGCGGACGGTTTCTTCCAGGTCGGCCTGCCGGTGTTCTTCGCCACCTCGATCCTCTACCTCGTGGGACTGGCCTACCTCCTGGCCCGCCGCTTCATCGACCCCAAGGTGCGCTACATCTCGCTCGCCTCCGACTACTTCGCCCTCTACCTGCTGCTCGGCATCGGGCTCACCGGCTTCCTGATGCGCCACGTCGAAAAGGTGGACGTGGTGCAGGTGAAGGCGGCGATCGCCGGCTGGGCCTCCTTCCAGGCGGTGGCGCCGGTCGGGGTCGGGGTCTGGTACTTCGTCCACGTCTTCCTGGTCAGCGTGCTCTTCGTCTACTTCCCGTTCTCGAAGCTCCTGCACGCCCCGGGCGTGTTCCTGAGCCCGACCCGGAACCTCGCCAACAGCAACCGGGCCCGCCGCCACGTCAACCCGTGGAACCCGGAGGTCGTGGGCCACTCCTACGCCGAGTGGGAGGAGGAGTTCCACGACAAGCTGAAGGCCTCGGGCTACGCGCTGGAGAAGGAGTGAGCCATGGCGGAGAAGAGCCCCCAGGAGCTGATCCAGATCGACTTCACTCCGCCGCCGAGGAACTGGATGAACCCGGCGGTCGACTTCGAGGCGCGGCGCGGCACCTGGTCGTACCCGGCGGCCGTCAAGAACCTCGACTACCTCGGCATGCCGAACCCCCGCGAGTGGTCGCCGACCGATCTCGACTGGAAGCTGCCGCCGAACTGGAAGCAGATTATCCACGACGGCTTCGAGGACCTGCTGAAGAAGTACCGCTCGCTGAAGATCTTCATGGACATCTGCGTGCGCTGCGGCGCCTGCGCCGACAAGTGCCACTTCTACATCGGCTCGGGTGACCCCAAGAACATGCCGGTGCTGCGGGCCGAGCTCCTGCGCTCGATCTACCGCCAGGACTTCACCACCATGGGCAGGATCTTCGGCAGCCTCGCCGGCGGACGCGAGCTGACCGAGGAGGTCCTCAAGGAGTGGTACTACTACTTCTTCCAGTGCACCGAGTGCCGGCGCTGCAGCGTCTACTGCCCCTACGGCATCGACACCGCCGAGGTCACGATGATGGCCCGCGAGCTCCTGAACCTCGTCGGCCTCAACATCAACTGGATCCTGGAGCCGGTCGCCAACTGCCAGCGCACCGGCAACCACCTCGGTATCCAGCCCCACACCTACAAGGACAACGTCGAGTTCCTGTGCGACGAGCTCGCCGACGTCACGGGGATCAAGCTCGACCCGCCGATCAACCGCAAGGGGGCCGAGGTCCTGTTCGTGATCCCGTCGGCCGACTACTTCGCCGACCCCGGGACCTACACCTTCTGCGGCTACCTGATGCTCTTCGAGCACATCGGCCTCGACTACACCCTGTCCTCCTACGCCTCGGACGGCGGCAACTTCGGCCTCTTCAACTCGGTCGAGAACCTCAAGCGCCTGAACTGGAAGATCTACCAGGAGGCCAGGCGCCTCGGCGTCAAGTGGATCCTCGGCGGCGAGTGCGGCCACATGTGGCGGGTCATGCACCAGTACATGGACACGCTGAACGGGCCCGCGGACTTCCTCGAGGTGCCGAGGTCGCCCTTCACCGGGACCGTGTTCTCGAACACCGCCTCGACCAAGATGGTGCACATCTGCGAGTTCACCTCGGACCTGCTCCGGCACGGCAAGCTCAAGCTCGACAAGAGCCGCAACGACAAGTACCGGGTCACCTTCCACGACTCCTGCAACCCGGCGCGCGCCGTCGGCCTGCTCGAGGAGCCGCGGTACGTGCTCAAGAACGTCTGCAACCACTTCTTCGAGATGCCCGAGAACACCATCCGCGAGCACACCTTCTGCTGCGCCGGCGGCGCCGGTCTCGGCAACGACGAGAACATGGAGATGCGGCTGCGCGGCGGCCTGCCGCGGGGCAACGCGCTGCGCTGGGTGCGGGACCACAACGATGTCAACCTCATGACCTGCATCTGCGCCATCGACCGCGCCACGCTGCCGCCGCTCGCCAACTACTGGGCGCCGGGGGTCGAGATCGCCGGCATCCACGAGCTGGTCGGCAACGCCCTCATCATGGAGGGCGAGAACGAGCGCACGACCGACCTGCGCGGTCTGCCGCTCGTGCCGGAGAAGGAGGAGCAGGGCGATGTATGACGCGACCAAGATCGTCGGCGGCCTCGCCGTTTTCGTGATTTTGGCGACCTCGCCCCTTCTGGTACAACGCGATCAGCGCTGCGCCGGCCGAGCCGCCGAAGCTGCCCAAGCCGCCGAACGGCGCCGAGCAGTGCGTCGAAGAGGTCGGGTACATGCGGGCGAGCCACATGGAGCTGCTCGACCAGTGGCGGGACACGGTGGTCCGCGACAACCAGCGCACCTACGTCAGCAAGCTCTCGGGCAAGGAGTTCGAGATGAGCTTGCAGAAGACGTGCGGCGACTGCCACTCCAACAAGGCGGAGTTCTGCGACGCCTGCCATGACTACACGGCGGTCCAGCCCTACTGCTGGACCTGCCACCTGGAACCCCAGGAGGCGCCATGACCGAGAGCAGACGAGGATTCCTGAAGCTTGCGGGCCTGTCGGCCGTCGCGGTCGCGGGCTCGGCCGCGGTGTCGGCCAAGGCCACCCGCAGTGAGGGGCACGAGCCGCCCGCCACCACCGGCAAGCGCTTGGCCCTGGTCGTCGACCTGCGCAAGTTCGCCAAGGACGACGCACTCTTCGCCGCCGTCGTCGAGGCCTGCCACAAGGCCCACAGCGTTCCCGACTTCGGCGACGATGCCAAGAACGAGGTCAAGTGGATCTGGACCGAGCCCTTCGAGACCGCCTTCCACTCGGAGGAGTTCCACTACATCCGCGAGGACCTCAAGGGCAAGCCGACCCTGCTCCTGTGCAACCACTGCGACAACCCGCCCTGCACCCGGGTGTGCCCGACCCAGGCGACCTGGAAGCGGGCCGAGGACGGCGTCGTGATGATGGACTGGCACCGCTGCATCGGCTGCCGGTACTGCGTCGTCGCCTGCCCCTACGGCTCGCGCAGCTTCAACTGGAAGGACCCCCGCAAGGCGGCCAATCTGGCTGGGCTCGACCCGAAGGCGTTCCCGACGCGGATGCGCGGCGTCGTCGAGAAGTGCACCTTCTGCGACGAGCGCCTCGCGCGCGGCGAGGAGCCGGCCTGCGTCGCGGCCTGCCCGAACGGCGAGATGGCCTTCGGCGACCTCAACGACCCGGCCTCCGAGGTCCGCAGGCTGCTCACCGAGCACCTCGCGATCCGGCGCCGCCCGGGGCTCGGAACCCAGCCCGAGGTCTACTACATCGTCGAGGACCCGCGCAGCCTGATGGAGGTCGCGCCGGCCGCCGAGGTCTTCGAGGTGGAGGAGGGTGGTCATGCTTGAGAAGGCGCTCTCGGGCAGCAAGTACTACTGGTCCTGGATCTTCGGGCTCCTGGTGGTGATCGCGGTCGGGGTCGCCTGCTGGTTCTGGCAGTACACCGTCGGCCTCACCATCACCGGCCTCAGCCGGGACGTCGTCTGGGGCTTCTACATCGCGCAGTTCACCTTCTTAGTCGGGGTTGCGGCCTCGGCGGTGATGGTGGTCCTGCCGTACTACCTGCACAACTTCAAGGCCTTCGGCAAGATGACCATCCTCGGCGAGTTTCTCGCCATCTCGGCGGTCATCATGTGCATGCTCTTCATCTTCGTCGACATGGGCATGCCGAACCGGATCCTCAACGTCTTCCTCTACCCGACGCCGCACTCGATGATGTTCTGGGACACCGTCGCCCTCGGCGGCTACCTGGTGCTCAACATCATCATCAGCCACTTCACCCTCGCAGCCGAGCGCCGCGAGGAGCCGCCGCCGCGGTGGCTCAAGCCGGTCATCCTGCTCTCCATCCCGTGGGCGGTCTCGATCCACACCGTGACCGCCTTCCTGTACGCCGGCCTCGCGGCACGGCCCTTCTGGCTGACCGCCATCCTGGCGCCGCGCTTCCTCGCCTCCGCCTTCGCGGCCGGCCCGGCGCTCCTGATTCTCCTCGCCTTCTTCGTGCGCCGGATCTCGAGCTTCGACGCCGGCCAGCAGGCGATCGACACGCTGGCGAAGATCGTCACCTACGCGATGACGATCAACGTCTTCTTCGTGCTGATGGAGGTCTTCACGGCGGTCTACAGCGACATCCCGGAGCACCTGACGCACTTCCAGTTCCTGTTCACCGGCATCGAGGGCGAGAGCACTCTGGTGCCGTGGATGTGGACCTCGTCGCTGCTGGCCATCGTCGCGCTCGTGGTGCTCATCAACCCGAAGACCCGGGGCAACCACAGCTGGCTGCTCTTCGGCTGCGTGGCGGTGGTGGCCTCGCTGTGGATCGACAAGGGGCTCGGCATGGTGATCGCGGGCTTCGTGCCCAACACCCTCGGCCAGGTCGTCCACTACTCGCCGACCGCCCCCGAGCTCCTGATCAGCCTCTCGATCTACGCGATCGGCCTCCTCGTCATCACCGGCCTCTACAAGATCGCGCTCGAGGTGCGGGGGCAGCTGAGAAAGGCGACGACGAATTAGGAATTAGGAATTCGGAATTAGGAACTCGGAATGAGGAAGTGCCCCCGCCCGCCCGGCGTCGCGCCGGGGGCGGGGGTTTTTGAATTTTGAATTTTGAATTTTGAATTGGAAAATAGGAATGAGGGATGGCGGCGTGCCTGGCATCCTCTCCGAGGCAGAGAACATGAGTGAATCGAAGCGTGTGGTCATCGTCGGGGCGTCGGCGGCGGGGCTGCGCTGCGCCTGCCGGCTGCGCCGGCTGCAGCCGGGCTGGCCGATCACGGTGGTCGAGGCCGGCGAGGTCTTCTCCTACGCCGCCTGCGGCCTGCCCTACGTGCTCTCGGGCGACATCGAGGAGCTCGCGGCGCTGCGGCGCACGCCCTACGGGGCCGCGCGCGACCGCGAGTTCTTCCGCGACGCCAAGGGCGTCGAGGTCCTCGCCGGCTGCCGCGCAACCGGGGTCGACCCGGCGGCACGGATCCTGCGCATCGAGGGGCCGGACGGCGCGCGCGAGCTCCCCTGGGACGAGCTCGTGCTGGCGACCGGGGCGCGCCGGGCTGATGCGGGGCGAGATCGGGCACGTGGCGGTGGTGGGCGCGGGCCTCGTCGGCTGCGAGGTGGTCGAGGCCTTCCGCAGCCTGTGGGGCGCCGAGGTGACCCTCATCGAAGCCGCGGCGAGCCCGCTTCCGGAGCTGCTCGACCCCGAGCTCGGCCGGGTCGTCGCGCGGCACCTCGAGAGCAAGGGCGTGCGGGTGCTGCTCGGCGCGCCGGTGGGCGGGATCCGCGCCGTCGACGACGGGGTGGTGGTCACGGCCGGCGGCGTCGAGGTCGCCGCGGACGCGGTCGTGGTGGCGATCGGCGTCACGCCGCAGGTCGAGCTGGCGACGGCGGCCGGCGCCGCCCTCGGCCCGAGCCGGGCGATCCAGGTCGACGAGCGGCTCGCGACCACGGCGCCGCACGTGTGGGCGGCGGGCGACTGCGTCGAGTGCCGCCATGCCGCCACCGGCGGCCCGGCCTTCCTGCCGCTCGGCTCGCTCGCCAACCGCCAGGGCCGGGTCCTCGGCGGCGTGCTCGCCGGCCGCGACGAGCGCTTCGGCGCGGTGGCGGCGGCGACGGCGGTCAAGGTCTTCGACCTCAATGTGGCGGCGGTCGGCTGCACCGCGGCGCGGCTGGGGGCGGACGGGCTCGGCGTGCGCAGCGCCTGGCTCAGCGGCGAAGACCGGGCGCACTACTGGCCCGAGGCCAAGCTCGGCCTCTTCAGCCTGGTCTTCGACCCGGCGACCCGCCGGGTGCTCGGCGTGCAGGGCGTGGGCGAGGAGGCCGAGGTCGCCAAGAGGATCGACGTCGCCGCGCAGCTCCTGCTGCGCCACGGCACCATCGACGAGCTGGCCGCCGTCGAGCACGCCTACGCGCCGCCCTACGCGCCGGCGCTCGACCCGCTGGCGGTGCTGGCGATGGCGGCCGCCAACCAGCTCGAGGGCGTCGAGGCGGTGTCGCCGCTCTCCGACCTCGCCGCGGCCACCGTCCTCGACCTGCGGGTCGACGAGGAGCGCGCGGAGCGGCCGCTCGCCGCCGGCCGCCTGCTCGAGATCGAGTACCGCGAGCTGCGTCGCCGGGTCGACGAGCTGCCGCCCGGCCCGCTCCTCGTCTGCTGCGCCCACGGCACCCGCTCCGCGGAGGTCGTGCGCTTCCTGCGCGGGCGCGGCGCCGAGGCCCGCTACCTCGGCGGCGGCGTGAGCTGGCGGGTGCGCGCCCTCGGCCCCGAGGGCTGAGCGCACGCGGGTCGCCGCGGCAGGGAAGCTCCCGCTCCGTGGCACGCCGGCGGTGAGTGGCTGAGGTGCACTCCGCCGACCGCGCCCCGCACCTCCGCCCCTCTTCTCCTCCGCCCCTCCGCCCCCTGGCTGGACTTCACGTTACCTCCGCGTTACATTGACGGCCGCGTGATGGAGGGACCGTGTACCCGGTGATGCTCGATGTTCGGGGCCGGAGCTGCCTCGTGGTGGGCGGCGGCGGGGTGGCCCTGCGCAAGGTGCAGGGGCTGGTCGAGGAGGGGGCACGGGTCACCGTCCTCGCGCCGGCGCTCGTCGAGCCGCTCGAGGTGATGGCCGCGCGGGGGGAGATCCTCGTCGAACGGCGCAGCTACGCGGGCGACGCGCGCTCCGCCTGGGCTCTGGTCTTCGCGGCGACCGACGACCGCGCGGTCAACGCGCAGGTCTTCGCCGAGGCGGAGGCGGCGGGCGTCTGGTGCAACGTCGCGGACGATCCCGAGTACTGCTCCTTCCACCTCCCGGCGCGGGTGCGGCGCGGCCCGCTGCAGCTCGCTCTCGGCTCGGCGGGGGGCGCGCCATTCGCGATGGCGCGGCTGCGGCGGCTGCTCGAGCGTCGCTTCGGCGAGGAGTGGGCGGAGTGGCTCGACGCCGCGGCGCGCTTCCGGCGCGCGGTCCACGCCGCGCCCCGGACCCCGGCCGAGGAGAACGCGCTCTTCGACCGCTTCTTCGCCGCCACCGTCGACGGCGAGCGCCTGAGCGCGCGGGTGCCGACCGCAGCCGAGGAGGCGGAGTGGCTCGCGACCGCAGTCGACCACCTCGCGGTGGAGCCGCCGCCCGCGGTCACCGCCGGCGGCGAGCCCAGCCGCGGCGTCGCGCCGGCGCTCGGCCGGGTCTCGCTGGTCGGCGCCGGCCCCGGCTGCCCGGGCCTGCTGACCGTGCGCGGCCGGCAGCGGCTGGCCGAGGCCGACGCGGTGGTCTTCGACCGCCTGGCGGCGGCGGCGCTGCCCTGCGACCTCCCCGCCGCGGTCGAGCTGCACGCCGTGGGCAAGGTCGCCGGCACCCACCCCATGCCGCAAGAGGAGATCAACGCCCTGCTCGTGCGCCTCGCGCGTGAGGGCAAGCGGGTCGTCCGCCTGAAAGGCGGCGATCCCTACGTCTTCGGCCGCGGCGGCGAGGAGGCGGAGGTGCTTGCCGCGGAGGGAATTCCCTACGAGGTGGTTTCGGGGGTCACCGCCGGCGTCGCGGCCCTGGCCTGGGCCGGCATCCCGGCGACCCATCGGCGGGAGGCGGTGCGCCTGACCCTGCTGACCGCGCACGAGGCGGTGAAGAGCGACGGACCCCAGGTCCGCTGGGACCTCCTCGCCCGTGACGAGCACGCGACCCTCGTCGGCTACATGGGAGTCACCGCCCTGCCGGCGGTGGTCGAGCGGCTGCTCGAGGCCGGCATGGCGCCGGAGACGCCGGCGGCGATGGTGGAGCAGGGGACCACCGCCCGCCAGCGGCGGGTGGTCTCGACCCTGGCCGGCCTCCAGGAGGCGGTGGCGGCGGCCGGCCTCGGCCCGCCGGCCCTGTTCGCCATCGGCCCGACGGTCCGCCACGCCGAGCGCCTCGACTGGTACGCCGCGCTGCCGCTCGCCGGCGAGCGCCTGCTGATGGCCTCGTCGAGCGCACGGCTGGTCCCGGCACTCGAAGCGGCGGGCGCCGACGTCGTCCTCCTGCCGCTGCCGGTGACTCCGGCGGCGCGGGTGGTGATGGCGGCGCTGCCCCTGACGGGCTGCGTCGTCCGCGATCGCGCCGAGGTCGACTGGCTCGACCGCGAGCGTGACAGCCCCGGCTGGAGCGACGGCCTGACTGCCTGGTGCCTCGGCCGGGACGCCGCGGCGCGGGCCCGCGAGCGGGGCTGGGCGCCGGTCGTCGAGCTTCCGGAGGGGCCCGACCATGCGGAGCTGGTGGCCCGGATCGCCGCCGCGAGGACGCCCCGATGACGGGGCGCCGCGCGGCCTGCGGCGGGGGGCGAAAGCGATGATCAAGCTCGGCCTGCGGGTCCGCTTCTTCCTCTACTCGAACACCCTGATCGCGGTGACCATGACGCTGGTCATCGTCCTCGGCACCATCCACGAGCGCCGCACTCTCAACGATGCGATCGTCAGCCGCGGGCGCAGCGTCGCCGAGGCGATGGCGATCTCGATCGGCGACTTCGAGTCCCAGGAGCTGCGCGGCGAGGCGGCCGGCGACGGACGGGTCGAGCGTTACATCGACCAGATCATGGCCTCGAACGCGGACGTCATGCAGTACGTCGTCGTCACCGACGGCGCCGGCACGGTGACCCACGCCAGCCGCCCGCAGCTCATCGGGACGGCCTTCGCCCGCCCGCGGGGGGAGCTGGCGCCGCGCGTCACCGCCGCCGTGGTGGAGGGCGAGGAGGTGCTCGAGGTCCGGGCGCGGCTCGCGGCGGCCACTGACCCGGCCGGTACGGTGGCGGTCGGCTTCTCGCTGCTGCCGATCGACCGCAAGGTCCGCGAGATGGCCGGCCGTGCGGCCCTGATGGCCCTCCTGCTGATGCTCGGCAACTCGATCATGACGGCGCTCTACGTGGAGACGCTGATCCGGCCCATCCTGCACCTCAACCAGACCATGAAGCGGGCCGGGGAGGGCAACCTCGGCGTGCGGGCGCCGACCCGGCGCGGCGACGAGGTCGCCGAGCTCGCCGACGTCTTCAACCGCATGATGGACGAGCTCCAGGCGGCGCGCGAGCGCGAGGAGCTGCAGCGCGCGCAGCTCGCCCACACCGAGAAGATGGCGGCGGTCGGCACCCTCGCGGCGGGCGTCGCCCACGAGGTCAACAACCCCCTGGCCGGGGTCCTCGCGAGCATCGAGAACATGCGCGAGAACCCCGACGACGAGGAGATGCGCGACCGCTACCTCGAGCTCATCGCCGACGGCCTGCGGCGGATCGAGCGCACCGTCGCCAACCTGCTCAACTTCGCCCGTCCGCGGGAGATCCGCCTCGAGCCGACCTCGGTCAACCACAACCTCCACCACGTGGTCGAGCTCGTCGGCTACCAGCTCCGGGCGGCCGGTGTCGAGGTCAAGCTCGACCTCGACCCGAACCCCGCGGTGGTCGAGGCTGACCACTTCCAGATGGAGCAGCTGTTCCTCAACCTGGTCCTCAACGCGCTCGACGCGATGCGCGACGGGGGCAAGCTCTACCTGCGGACGCGGGTCCGCGGGGGCAGGGTGATCGCCGAGGTGCGCGACACCGGGCACGGCATTCCGCCCGAGATCCGCGACCGCATCTTCGACCCCTTCTTCACCACCCGGGACGTCGGCGAAGGCACCGGGCTCGGTCTCGCGGTGAGCGGCTCGATCGTCGCCGC
This sequence comes from Thermoanaerobaculales bacterium, assembly GCA_025456385.1. Classification (GTDB taxonomy): domain Bacteria; phylum Acidobacteriota; class Thermoanaerobaculia; order Thermoanaerobaculales; family Sulfomarinibacteraceae; genus Sulfomarinibacter. Next base: position 14,593 of record JALOKS010000135.1, read on the forward strand.
GCACGGCGGCCACATCGAGCTCGAGACCGCGGTCGGCAAGGGTACGACCTTCCGTGTCATCATGGCGGCCATGCCGGGTGAGTGGCAGGATGCGGAGGCGTCGTGAAGATCTGCGGGCACCGACTGCTGATCGTCGAGGATGAGCCGCTGCTGCGGATCACCATGGCCGACGCCCTGCGCAAGGAGGGCTGGGTGGTGGACGTGGCGGAGGACGGCGTCAAGGGCGCCGCTCTCTTCGAGCAGCACCAGCACGACCTGGTCCTCACCGACCTCGTGATGCCGAAGCTCGGCGGTATCGAGCTCCTGAAACGCATCAAGGCGCTCAGCCCCGACACCACGGTCGTGATCATCACCGCCCACGGCACCGTCGACCGCGCGGTCGAGGCGATGCGCGAGGGCGCCACCGACTTCATCGCCAAGCCGTTCTCGATGGCGCAGCTGGTGGTGCGCCTCTCCAATGTCTGCTCGGTGCGCATCCTGCGCGAGCAGAACGTGCGCCTGCAGGCGCAGCTCGAGCAGCGGCACTCCTACTCCAACATCATCGGCAAGTCGAAGCCGATGCAGGAGGTCTTCGAGCTCATCCGGCTGGTTGCCGACTCCGACGCCTCGGTGATCGTCACCGGCGAGAGCGGCACCGGCAAGGAGATGGTCGCCTCGGCGATCCACTTCAACTCGCCGCGCCGGGCCAAGCCCTACCTCCGCGTCAGCTGCGCCTCGCTGCCAGAGTCGCTCATCGAGTCCGAGCTCTTCGGCTACGAGAAGGGCGCCTTCACCGGCGCCAGCGAGCGCCGGATCGGGCGCTTCGAGGCGGCGAGCGGCGGCACCCTGTTCCTCGACGAGATCGGCGAGCTGCCGCTGACCTTCCAGGTCAAGCTGCTGCGGGTGCTGCAGGAGCGCCAGATCGAGCGCCTCGGCTCCAACCGCCCGGTCGACGTCGACGTGCGCATCGTCTCCGCCTCGGTGCGCTCGCTCGAGGACGAGATCCGCGCCGGCCGCTTCCGCGAGGACCTCTACTTCCGGGTCAACACCGTGTCCATCCACCTGCCGCCGCTGCGCGATCGCCCGGAGGACATCCCGCTGCTGGCCGAGGCCTTCCTGCACGAGTTCGCCTCCGACCGGCGGCGCGAGATCGAGGGCTTCACCGACGAGGTCGTCGAGCGCCTCGAGACCCATCACTGGCCGGGCAACGTGCGGGAGCTCCGCAACGTGGTCGAGCGGGCGGTGCTCTTCTGCCGCGGCTCGATCGTCACCATCGACGAGCTGCCGCCCAACCTGCGCGGCGGCGTGCAGGAGCCGGCGCCGGGTGAGCCCCTGACGGTGGTGCCCATCCAGCAGGCGGTGGAGCGGGCGGAGGCCGAGGCGATCGTGGCCGCGCTCTCCGTCACCCAGGGCCGGCGCGCCGAGGCCGCAGAGCTGCTCGGTATCAG
>JALOKS010000136.1 GCA_025456385.1 Thermoanaerobaculales bacterium
CACCTCGAGCTCGTCGTAGTCGTTGTAGTCGAACTCCGGCGCGACGATGCCGTAGCCCACGAAGACGAGCGGCACCGGCTGCGGAATCAGGGTCTGGGGGCCGCCCGTGAAGAGGAGGTAGTCCGCGCCGAGCGCGAGCTCGCGGCGGCTGCCGAGGCTCTCGAGCTCGAGCCGGCTCGAGGGCAGGGGCATCACGCCGTGCAGCGGCACCTGCTGGAGGAAGCCGCCGTTCTCGCCGAGCGGCTCGAGGCCGAGGGCCGCGAGCTGGCGGGCGATGTAGGCCGCTGCCCGGCTGCCGCCCGGCGTGCCCGGGAACCGGCCCTCGAGGGCGTCCGAGCCGAGCACCGCGGTGTGGCGGCGGATCGTCTCCGCGGAGACCGCCTGCGAGAGCTCGCCCAGCCGCCTGCTGTCCGTCGCCGCCGCGGCGGGCAGCCCCGACGTCAGTGCGGCCAGAAGGAAACCGGTTCGGAGGCCGTCGGCTCTCACTCGGCCATTGTAATTCCCGGCGGCGGCTGCCGCCGGGAATTACAAAAAGGCCCCGGCGGGGGACGCCGGGGCAGAAAGAAAAAAGATGGACGGAAGAGGATCGTCGGAAAGCTCAGTTGCTCGCGGCCGCCGGGAGGTAGGTCCCGTCGCCCGAGATGTTGTCGGTGATCGTGCCGTAGATGAAGAGCTCGCCGTCGGCCTCGAAGGTGACGTACATGTCGCCGTAGTCGGCGAGCGCCGCCCACAGCTGGTTGACGAAGAGCTGGTCGTGGCTGAGGGCGTTGATCGTGCGGCTGGTCTCGCCGAGGAGGGTGCCGTCGGTGTCCCAGCCGCGGAAGGTCACGGTGACCGCCGAGGCGGTGGGGTTGAACCAGCCGATGGCGCCGCGGAAGCCGGCGCCGGAGGCCGCGGGCCGGTTCTGGAGGAAGGGGATGAGGCCGGCGCTCAGGGCCTGGTCCATGCTCACGGCGTCGACGAAGAGGCCGAAGGTGCCTTCGCCGGCCGCGCTCTGGTCGTTGTAGACCCGCGACGAGGCCTCGACCGCGCCGTCCGCGGTCAGCTGGACGCCGCCGCGGCCGTTGGTGACGCCGAAGCTCGCGGCGACGAAGTCGTTGAGCACCAGCTGCTCGTTCGGCGCGACGTCGACGGTGTCGGTGGCGTCGGGGGCGGTGTTGGCGTCGGCGCCCGCCGCGTAGTAGTCGAGGGTCACGGCAACGGCGGTGCTGCCGCGGTTGACGATCCGCAGGTCGGTGCGGAAGTTGGTGCCCGCCGCGCCGCGCACGGCCGCCGACACCGGGAAGTAGACGACGGTCCCGTCGCCGGTCCCGCCGGCTGCGAGCGGGCCCGCGATCGAGCTGCCCCCGCCGCTGACGGTGAGAGTCCAGGCGCCGGGGTTGCCGATGATGTTGGCGGTCTGGTTCGAGGTCGTCGAGCCGATCGCGGTGCCGGCGGTGAAGGTCGCGCCGAGGTCGATGGTGGTGCCGCCGCGGGTCAGACTGGCCGTGGTCGGGGCGAAGCCGGAAACCAGAATCGAGTAGTCGATGGTGGTGCCCGAGATGTTGAGGGTCCCGAAGCCCGAGCCGGCGCCACCGGCGAGCGAGGCCGTGAAGCTTGTCGCCGAGGCGAGGGCCGGCAGGAGCAGGATGCAGGCGGTTGTCAGCAGGTAGCGTCTCATCTCACAGTCCTCCTTCGCTCAGTCGAGGGCGTACGAGGTCCACGGCTGGTAGATCCAGGGATCACCGCCGGGCGCCACGCCGCCGATGTAGTCGCTGGTCGGCGCGCCGAAGCTGGCGTCGAGCGCCGGCGAGCCGTTGAGCGGCAGCAGGTCGGGGGCCACGGGGTTGAAGGGGTCGCCGAGCATCGGGTCGACGAACTGGTTGCGCACGGCGCCGTCCTGCAGCCAGGCGATGACCTGGTCGTTGCTGATGTTGCCGCCGCCCTGGCCGATGTTGCCGTTGCCGAAGAGGATGCTGTTGCTGATGACCAGGTTGCCCTGCTGGGCCTGGACCCAGGTCTCGTCCTCGGTGACCCGGATGCCGGCCGCCGGGAAGCCGACGAAGATCGCGTTGCGGATCAGGGCCGCGGTGCCGCGGCGGAGCCGCGCGGCGCGGCCCTCGCCGCCCTCGAGGCCCTGGTTGCCGACGAAGGTCGCGTTGAAGATCTTGGGGAAGGAGCGCGGCTCGCGGTCCGGCACGTCCTCGTCATTGTCGGCCTCGATGCCGTGGTCGGCGACGATCGGACCCTGCCAGGCGACCACGTTGCTGAGGTTGCCCTGCCAGCCGATCGCCCAGTCGATGCTGTCGTCCTCGATCCCGGTCAGGAGGAGGTACTCGCAGTTGACGGTGCCCCCGAACCACTCGATACCGTCGTCCGCGTTGCGGCTGACCTGGACGTTCTTGCAGACCGTGCCGGAGCCGACGCCCTGGAAGGCGATGCCGTTGAGCTCGTCCTCCTCGTTGAAGCGGACGCCCGCGAACTCGACTCGCAGATAGCTCAGAACGCCGGAGTTGTCGTGGGGGTCGGTGCCGCCGAAGAGGCCGCTCGAGCCCTCGCCCTCTTTCTCGCCGGTGTCCGAGCCGATGGGCGCGTAGCCGTTGAGCACCAGCCCACCCCAGTCGCCCGAGGTCCGCTCGCCGACCTTGAAGGCCGAGGTCATGATGATCGGCATCAGCGGCGTGCCGTTGGCGATCAGCTTCGAGCCGCGCTGCACGGCGAGGGTGCCGAGCTGCTGCTTGTCGCCGAAGACCACCGTGCCGGGCTCGATGGTGAGGGTGGCGGAGGCGCCGTTGCCGTTCAGGGCGCCGACGTAGACCGGGAAGTTGGCGCCGCCCTTGGCCAGCAGGTAGGCGTTGTTGGCGGTCCACACGGTGTCGGTGGTGACGTCCCCGTTGACGACGACGATGGCTTCGACGTGGCTGTACAGCGCGTAGGAGCGCGAGACCACCTCGCTGCCGCTCGCGTCACGGACGTCGACGCCGAACATGTAGAGGCCGGTCGGGTTGGCAGGACCAGCTCCCCAGGCGCCAGTGGGGCCGAAGAACATGAAACGGTCGAGGCTCGGCGCCCACAGCGCGGTGCCGTCGGTGCCGAAGATGTCCTTGACCTCGCCGGCGGCGAGGATCTGACCGTTGGCGAGGTAGCGGCGCTCGCCGGTCTCGCGGTTCTGCCAGTACAGCCACAGGGTCACCGGCTGCGCGTAGCCGCTGCCGTCCATCGACAGCATCAGCGACGGCGCCGTCACCTGCTGCGCGGTGTCCGGGTCGGTGTAGGGGTAGACGTAGTACTCGGTCTCGAGCCGCACGGCGGGCCGCTGCACGGCGCCGGCGACGAGCTTGGACGCGGCCTTCTCGACGGCGGCCTTGCTCGCGAGCTTCACCCACGGCAGCCCGTAGGCGTTGAGATCCGAGGACGGAAGCTGACCGTCGCGGTGGAGCGGGCCCGCCGCAAAGGCCGTGCCGCCGACGAGACCCAGAACGACGGCCAACACCAGGATCCTTCTCATGACACACACCTCCTCATTGGTTTCGCACTCCTTCGAGCTGTTTCACTCCATGCCCGCCCTCGTGCAGGGAGCTCGAGTCTCCGGCCGCTGGGCGAGCGGGGCGTGAAGGACGTGTTAGAAGATTGTTAGACCGATCGAGAGCTTCCACGAGGTGCCGGGCTCCCAGTACAGGAAGGGCTGGCCGCCCTGCGAGAACTCGACCGCCTCGTCCGTGAGGTTCTCGCCCGACACCTTCGCCGTGCAGGCAATGCCGAAGAGCTCGAAGCCCTGCATGAAGCTGAGGTCGACGGACCCGCGAGCGTCCTCGAGAACGTCGGGCAGACCGCTCGCGCCGGCGTACGCGACCTTCTCGCCGGCATAGTTCAAGAGCACCCGTGCGCTCGAGCGCCAGCTCGGCTGCTGCCACTCGAGCACCAGGTTGCCGACGTTGTCGGGCTGGCCGACGAGCGGTCGGGTGGGGTTCGTCAGCGGCGACCCCTCCTGGATCGTGATCTCGGACTCGATGTGCGAGTAGTTCGCGATCGTCGTGAAGAGGTGGCGGCCGTCGGCGTTGAAGGTGCGGCGGAACTCGAGCTCGAGGCCGCTGTTGGTCGCGGACTGCGAGTTTTCCCAGCTCTGGATGTTGGTGATGGCCTCGATGACCACCGCCTCGATGGGGTTCGTGAAGTCCTTGTGGAAGAGGCTCACGGCGACCACGTCGCTCGCGTTCGGGAACCACTCCCAGCGGGCGTCGTAGGAGCGGATCGTGGCGCTGACGAGCTCGGGGTTGCCCTTGGTGTCCCAGCCGCCGACCGCGTCGGTGAAGTTGAATGGCGCGAGCTCCCGGAACTCCGGCCGGTTGACGGTCTGCGAGGCCGACAGGCGGAGGTTCTGGGCCTGACCGACGCGGTACACCAGGCTCAGCGCAGGCAGCCACTCCTGCTCGTCGAGGGTGGTCACGAGCGGTGCGGCGTCGGGGCTGAAGATGTCGCGGGTCACCACCTCGATCGCAGAGTCCTCGTAGCGCAGGCCGCCGATCGCGCGCAGCTTGCCGAAGTTCCAGTCGGCCTGGAGGTAGGCGGCCGGGATGTCCTGGACCGCGGTGTAGTTGTCGGTGGGCCGGGTCGTCTCCTCGAGCTCGAAGCCGTCGGGCCGGATGTTGGCCTCCACGAACAGCTCCTCCGGCGGCAGCGAGAGGTCCATGCCACTGGTGTTGCGGTGCTTGAAGCGCAGGCGGCGGCCGGCGAAGGCGCGGTCGGTGGTCGTGTACGCGATCCCGCCCTTGAAGCTGCCGAAGGACGAGCCCGAGGACACGAAGGTGGTCCAGTCAACGGCGAAATCGTCGACCGTGTCCTCGAGGTCGTTGAAGAACATGAAGCCCGAGGACGCGTTGTCGGTGAGGACGAACTCGCCGTCGAAGTCGAAGTCGCCGTAGAGGGCGTAGCGGTAGTCCTGGGAGGTCTCGGCCGTCGACATCGAGCCACGCCACTCGAGGAGGCTGCCCATGGAGCCGACCCCCAGGAAGTGCTCGCCCGAGAGCTGGAAGGAGTCGATCTCCTGGTCCTTGTAGTTGACGCGGTAGTTGCGGATGTCCGCGGACAGGTCGGAGAAGAAGCCCTCCTGGTAGGTCGACTGCGAGCCGGAGAGGGTGTTGAACATGGTTTGGAGCTTGATGTTGTGGTTGTCGGAGAGCCGGTAGGCGAAGTTCGCCACCATGCCTCTCTTGACTCGCTCGGTGTCGCTGTCGAAGACGAAGCTGTTCTCGAGCTCGACGCCGCTGTCGTTGATCATGGACACGCGGTAGAAGTTGCTCTCGTCCTGACGCGAGCGGTACTCGGTCGAGTGGGTCCCCGAGAGGACCATGCCGAGGCGGCCGAAGGTGTTGCCGTAGCTCAGATTGAAGCCGCCGTCGAAGGGCGCCGAGTAGGTGCCGCCGCCCCACGGAGTGGACACCGAACCGGCCGTGCCGCGCCACTGCCCGATGAAGCTCAGACCGTACTCCTGCAGCTCGGTCGGTGTGAAGCCGACACCGGTGATGGGCGACAGCCGAACCAGCTTGTCGTCCGGGATCCCTGCCGGGAAGGGCTGGCCGCCGCCGCCCGACCACGAGAGGCCGCCGGCGTAGCGGCCGAAGGACTCACCGCTCGTCAGGCTGTGGCTGCCGAGCGACATCCCGATCCCCGCGGTCTGCTGGACCGGGAAATCGAGCGTCTGGAGCTCGACGAAGCCCGCCGCGAAGTCGCCGGGCTTGTCGACGGTGTAGGACTTCGAGACCCGGATGCTGTCGAGGAGGCCGGACGGGAAGAGGTCGAAGGGCACGACCTTCCTCTCGAACTCGGTCGAGGGGATCTTGGAGCCGTTGAGCGAGGTGTTGGAGTAGCGCTCGCCGAGGCCGCGGACGTAGACGTACTTGTCGTTCTGGACCGAGATGCCGGTCACCCGCTTGACCACGTCCGCGGCGTCCGAGCCGGTGCTCTTCTTCATGTCCTCGGTGCCGATGCTGTCCGAGATCATGGGCGCGTTGCGGCGCTCGGCGAGCAGTGCCGCCGCGGTGGAGTCCGCGGCCACGGCCTCGACCGTGATCGAGCCGATGAAAACGCCGGCGTCGGCGGCCGCGGCGGGCGGCGCGGCGGTCTCGGCGGCCGCCGTCTCGGCGGCCGCGTCAGCGGTGGGGGCCTGCCCGGCTTCGAGCTCCGCGGCGGCTGCGGCCACCGTCGCATCGGCGATCGCCGGCGCGGGCTCCGGCGCCGCGATCGGCACCGCCTCGACATCGGCGGTCGGCAGCATCACGACCGCGAAGTCGGCGACACCGCCCTCGGGAACCACCACCTCGGTGATCCGCTGCGCCTCGAAGCCATCGCGCGAGACCACCACCGAGTAGGTCCCGGCGGGCGCGACGCCGCGGAAATCACCGCCGACCCCGGCCGCGAAGCTGATGTCGGTACCCTCGACGACCAGCGTCGCACCGCGCACCGGCTCGCCCGTGAAACCGTTGATGACAACGCCCGAGATGGTGCCGTCGGCGAAGGCCGCGGCGGGCGCCAGGAGAATGCTCGCGCAGAGCAGGGCCAGGGGCCCGAGGGTTTGGATCTTCATGTTCGCTGGCTCCTTCTTCCGTCCGTCAGATCGAGTTGGCGGCGCCGGTCCCCCCGGTGCCGGACGCATTGCAGCGCTGCGGCGTGAAGGACTGCAAAGGCGGATGTAAAAAGGAGGTGAAGCCGCGGTCTCAGCGCGCCGTGAGCTCGAGGCCCAGCCAGGAGGCCACCATCGGCGCGACCGCGGTCGCCGGCTGCTCGCCGAGCCGCGCCGGCGCGATGCCGGCGCCGCGGGCGAAGAGGATCCCGCACATCGCGTCGTGGGAGGCGAGGAAGCCGTGCTGGCCGTAGCTGCGGCTCGGCCCGAGGGCCGGCCCCGCGAGCTCGTTGGAGGCCGCGAAGCCGGGCGCGAGGAAGACGATGAGGTCGCCCGCATCGGGGTGCCCGAGCCCGATCGCCGACGCCTCCCCCCGGCTCACGATCCGCTCGACGGCCGGCACGCCCTCCGCCTCGAGGTCGGCGAGGACCCGGGCGGCGCGCTGCAGCAGGGTCGTGGCCTCGGCGGTGGGCACGACCCCGCCCGGCTCGCGGACCTTGAGGTTGAGGTAGA
>JALOKS010000459.1 GCA_025456385.1 Thermoanaerobaculales bacterium
CTCCTCAAACTCCTGCTGTAACTTCCGCGACGATCTGCCCTTGATCCACTGCATCACCTTTGATGGCGAAAGCTGTGCCGGACACGCCACAAATACGTGGACGTGGTCCTTTGACACCACCCCCTTGATGATCGTTATCTCCCGCGCCTCACATACCTCCCTGATGATGTCTCGTGCTCTCAACGCCATCGCACCTCTCATCACCGGATACCGGTACTTCGTTACCCACACAAAGTGATACTTGATGTCCGTAACTGTATGCCCACGATGCAGGTACTTCCCCTTCCCCATCCTGCCTCCATGGACCACACTCTATCTTCTGAGCTCCACGGGCTGAAGCTCACCGGCTAAAGCCGGTGGATCGAACCCTAACACTTGGGTATTCGAAATCGCCCCTCCCCCCTCACAGCAGATCGGCGAGCTCGCGCAGCGCGACCGCCGCGAAGAGGGCGAGGGCGAGCAGCAGCACCATGGTCGAGAGCGCGCGGTTGCGCAGCTCGCCGACGAGCGAACGGCGGGAGTTCAGCCACAGCAGGCTCGCCGCCAGCAGGGGCATGAAGAGGCCGCCGGTCAAAGTGTAGAGCTTGATGACCCAGATCGGGCGGCCGAGGACGAGCAGGGAGAGTGGCGGCAGCGCGAGGTAGAGGAGGAAGCTGCGGTAGGTGGCGCCGCGCGGGTCGACGCTCGCCTCCGGCCGGCCGCGGAGCGCCCCGAGGAAATCCGCGAAGAGGTAGGGCACGCCGTTCCACACCCCGAGGACGCTGGTGAAGACCGCCGCCCACACGCCGCCGAGGAAGACGAGGCCCGCCCAGGCGCCCGCGGCGGCGCCCAGCCGCACCCCCGCCGCGTCGCGGATCGCGGCGGCGCACGCCACCAGTGCCTCGGAGCCCGGGGGCATGCCGCGGCCGCCGAGGACCACCGCGGCGACGACCAGCATCGCAACGCCGAAGAGCCCCGTCAGGAGGTAGCCGACCGCGAGGTCGAGGCGCACGGCGGAGAGCGCCGCCGGCCCCGACCAGCGCCGCTCGCGGATCCAGTAGCCGTAGGCGAGCAGGGTGACGCTGCCGCCCACCCCGCCCATCAGACTCAGCACGGTGGCGGCCGAGGCTGGCGGCAGGTGCGGCACCAGGCCGCCGAGGATCGCGCCGGGATCGGGGCCGACGAGGACCGCGCTCGCGAGGAGAGTGAGCGTCATCACGCCGACGAGGGCCTTCATGACGCCCTCGAAGACCCGGTAGCGCCCGAACCATACCAGGGCGAGCGCGGCCAGCGAGTGCAGCACCGCCCACGGCGCGATGCCGAGAACCGGCCACAGCGCGTGCGCCGCCACCCCACAGGCGCTCACCAGCCCGCCGCCGACGATGAAGCTCCAGACCACGAGGTAGACGAGGAAGTAGAGCTTGAAGGGCCAGCCGAGGTTGCGGCACCAGCCTTCGAGGAGGGTGCTGCCGGTCGCGAGCTGCCAGCGCGCCACTCCCTCGTTGAGGCCGAGCTTGAGCGCCGCTCCCGCCACGACCACCCACACCAGGGTCATCCCGAAGTCGGCGCCGGCGAGCATCGCCGCCAAGAGGTCGCCGGCGCCGACCCCCGTTGCGGCGATGGCAAGGCCGGGGCCGAGTACCCGCAGGAAACCGCCGCGGCCGAAGGGAGTGTCGTTCAGGGACACCGGGGGAGGATAGCGCGGATGGCGGCGGGTTCTCGTCTCCGGGCGCGAGCGACACGCGGCGAGGATGCAGTCCGGGATTTCGGATTTCGGATTTCGGATTTCGGATTTTCGAACCCCAGGCTTCAGATGTCGGATGTTACGCGCGCAGCGGGATCCTGCCGCAGGTCGGCCCGAGGTTGTGGGCGGAGGGTCTCGGGATCGCGGGCTGAAATATCCTGTCGCACGACGGGATTTAAAACAGAGACTTCAGGGCTGCGTCGACGACTCCCCGGGGGGACTCCACGATGATCTCCAAAAAACGAAGCTCCGCGGCTGAGTCCGCGCCCCGGACCCTCCGCATCCGCGACGGCCTGCTGGCCGCCTACCCCGACGTGCTCGGCACTCAGGCGCTCGCCGCCATGGAGGCGCTGGCCCCCTTCAACGCCGAGCAGCAGCGGCTGATGGCGGCGCGGATCGCCCGCCGGGCACGCCGCTTCGCGGCCCGCGAACGGATCGGCTTCCTCGACCCTGAGAGCACGATTCCCGGCACCACGATCAGGGTCCGCGACGCCCGGGCCGGGCGCTTCGAGGGGCCCGAGATCCCGGCCGACCTGCGGCGGCAGTGGGTCCAGGGCACCGGCCCGGGTCGCATCAAGTCTGCGCAACGTCGCCTACGCCCTCCTCTCAGGGGCCGACGGTTGGATGTTCGACGGCGAGGACGCCCTGGGCCAGGTGCGGAGCATGTCACTGGACAACCAGCGCAACCTCAAGCTCGCGATCGAGGACGACCCACGCTTCCTCGCGGTCGCCGAGCAGGTCGCCTCCGAGATGAACGCCTGGGCCCTCGGCTTCCTCGGCCGCGAGATCATCGCCGACTGGCGGCGGCAGCTGCGCGTCACCACCAGGATCTTCCGCGCCCGCGGCCTCCACCTCGCCGACCGCCACGTCCGCGACGCCGACGACGGGCCCTTCTCGGCCTCGATCGTCGACTGCTGCCTCTACGTCGCCAGCAATCACCGCCGGCTCGCCGAGCTCGGCGCCTCGATCGTCCTCTACCTGCCCAAGATCCAGACCGCCGAGGAGGCCGGGTTCTGGGCCCGCCTCCTCGACGCCCTCGAGGCCCACCTCGGGCTCGCGCCGGGCACGGTCAAGGTCTACGTGCTCGTAGAGCAGCTCGAGGCGACCTTCCAGCTGCTGGAGATCCGGGCCGCCCTCGGCCTCCACTTCGTCGGCTTCAACACCGGGCGCTGGGACTACATCAACAGCGTCGCCGACGCCCTCGCCTGGGACGAGAGCTTCGTCAATCCCAACATCGAGTCGATCGTCATGACCTACGGCTACATGCGCAGCTACGAGGACCGCGTGCGCCGGGCGGTCAACACCCCGGACCGCAACGGGCGCTGCGCGCTGTGGCAGGGCGGCATGGAGCCGAACATCCCGGTGGGCTCGCCCGCCGGGGTCGCCGACGGCATGCACAGGGCGGTGGCCGGCGCCGAGCG
>JALOKS010000137.1 GCA_025456385.1 Thermoanaerobaculales bacterium
CGCCGCCATCGACCATGGCAACAGCGAGCTCTCGAAGGGACGTTGTCGAGAACCCCGCGCCGGACCCGGCCACCGCGGTATCGTGAGGTCACGGCGCGTGCCGGCTCGTGGCACAATGCACCGGATGCTGGAGCGCCGCCCTTGGAGCCGCGCGTGATGGCCCGCTTCAGCGGACGTGGCCGGTGGCGTCGCGGAGCGGGCTCAGCGCTCCTCGCAGTGCTCGGCGTGGCGGGTCCCGCCGTCGCCGGGGGGCCGGCGGTCGAGTGCACCAGGATCGCTGTCGATCAAGCACCGCAGATCGACGGCGAGCTCGACGACCCGGCCTGGCAGGCCGCGCGGTGGTTTTCCGACTTCCGCCAGAGCGTGCCCGACTTCGGCGAGCCTGCGCGCGAGGCCACCCACGTCGCCTTCCTGCTCGACGAGCACAACCTCTTCGTCGCCGTGCGCTGCGACGACAGCCGGCCCGAGCTGATCCGGGCGAACAAGCTGCGACACCGCGACGACCCGGACACCGACGACCACATCCAGCTCGTCCTCGACACCTACCGTGACCAGATCCGGGGCACGGTCTTCGTCGTCAACCCCCTCGGCGCGAAGGAGGAGGGGCTGGTCAACGGCTACGAGAAGTACACCTGGAACTGGAACGAGGTCTGGGAGGCGCGCACCCGGATCACGGACACGGGATGGCAGGCGGAGCTCCGGATCCCCCTGCGCCTGCTGCACTACGGCTCCGCGCCAGAGCAGGTGTGGGGGGTCAACGTCACGCGCGTGGTGCGGCGGTTGCAGGAGGAGAGCTACCTCGCCCCGCCGCCGCCGCCCTACGACATCTCGAGCCTGAACTTCGCAGGCGAGCTGCGCGGCCTCGAGCTCGGCACGCGGCAGCGCAACCTGCAGCTGATTCCCTACGGGCTCGCCGGCGTGCTCCGCGAGGACGCGGGCGACGGCGAGACCACGGACTCGGTCACCGAGGCCGGTCTCGACCTCAAGTACTCGCTGACCTCCGACCTCGCCCTCAACGCGACCGTCAACACCGACTTCTCGCAGGTCGAGGCAGACGACCTGCAGGTCAACCTGACCCGGTTCTCGCTCTTCTACCCCGAGAAGCGGGAGTTCTTCCTCGAGAACGCCGAGCTCTTCAGCTTCGGCCACGGCGGCGGCTTCGGCGATCACCCCCCGGAAGTCACCCCGTTCTTCAGCCGCCGGATCGGGATCTTCCAGGGGGAGACGGTGCCGATCGACGGCGGCCTGAGGCTGACCGGCAAGGTCGGGCGCAGCGACCTCGGGCTGCTCAGCGTCCGCACCGGCGGCGTCGACGACCTCGGACTCGACCCGGTCTGGTACAACGTCGCCCGGCTGCGCACCGACCTCGGTGGGCGCTCCTATGTGGGCGGCATCCTCACCGACGCCCGCATCGACGGCGAGCGCTCGACGACCTACGGCCTCGATGGCACCTGGTACCTGAGCCAGGACCTCTCCTTCCTCGCCGATGTGATGCGGGTCGAGGACAGCCGCATCGGCGACTCAACCTCGGCCGTGTACGCCGGCCTCGACCTGACCACCGACCCCTGGGGCTTCCTCTTCTCCTACCGCGAGATCGACGAGGGCTTCGCGCCCGCGGTCGGCTTCGTGCGGCGGGAGGGCTTCCGCAGCGGCAGCGGCTCGCTGCGGCGGTCAGTGCGGCCGGGCCGCTGGGGCGTGCGGCGGGTCTCCCTGCGCGTCTTCGGGGATGCCTACGAGTCGCTCGCCTACGGCGTCACGGAGAGCACCGCGGCCTCGTTGATGAGCGAGGTCGAGCTCGAGAACGGCGACTCCATCGATCTCGGCGTGCGGCGCAGCTTCGAGCGCCTGTTCGAGCCCTTCGAGCTCGACGACGATCTGATCTTCGCCCCCGGGGACTACAGCTTCTCCGAGTGGTGGGTCGAGTACGAGTCCGACGAGTCGCGGAGGTGGGGATTCGAGCTCGGGCTTGGCGCGGGCGGATTTTTCGACGGCGACACCAAGCAGGGTGAGGCCGAGCTGTGGTTCGTCTTCAGCCGTCACCTGCGGGCGGCCGGGTCCTACGAGCTCTACGACGTCGCGACGGATCACGGCGCCGTCGACTGGCGCCTGTGGGGCCTCCGCCTCGAGTACATCGTCAGCTCGAACCTGTCGGCCTCGGGCTTCCTCCAGCACGACTCCTCGAGTGCCAGCACGATCCTGAACCTGCGCCTGCGCTGGATCCTCCACAACGACTCCGACCTCTACCTGGTCTACAACGACAGCGAGCTCGAACGCGAGGGCGCCGCGCCCGCGCGCGGCCGCGAGCTGGCGCTCAAGCTCAGCTACCGGTTCTTCCTCTGAGGGTCGGGACGGTGGGCTTGGCCGGTGCTACTGGGCGCCGTCGCCGTTCAGCAGCTCGAGCCGCCGCTGCGCCTCGCGCTTGCCGATGCCGCGGATCTCGGCCCAGGCCGCCAGGCGCTCGGCTCGGGGCCGCGACTTACCGCTCTCCCAGCTGTACACGGTCAGGGATGAGACCCCGATCAGCCGGCCGTAGTCGGCCGCTGACAATTTGAGGCGGGCCCGGTCCTTCTTCACCCAGGCGGGCGAGAAGCGGACGGGCTTGGCGTCGGGCTCCGCGGGCGGGGACTCGAGCCTCCGCTTCTCCTGGTTCTTCAGGAAACCGACCGAGCGCTGCAGCCCGGCGAGCTCGCTCTTCAACGCCGCGACGGTGCGGCGCAGCTGCGCGTTCGACTTCCGCAGCGGATCGACCTGCTGGCGGATCTCCTTGCGCGCCAGGCGCGAGATCTCGTCACGGAGTGCGGACGCGATGTTGGCCATGCATGCTCCCTGGGCTCTGGACTGCTCCGTCTCGCCCTGCGCAGCAGATTAGCAGTCTGAGGGTCCAGGTGTAAACACTCTGGGCACCGGGATCACCAGCGGCTCCGCTCAGCTGCTGGGCAGCTGCAGCGCCCTCAAGGGGTGTTCCGGCCCCCTCGCGGGAAGGCGAGGGACAGCGCGATCGAGGTGGCGATCACGCCGACGATGATGGCGAGCGACCAGGTGATCGGGAAGTGTCCGTGCCACAGCCTGTTGAGCAGGGTCATCTTGAGGCCCACGAAGACCAGCACGACGCCCAGCCCGTACTTCAGGAGATGGAACTTCTCCACCGCGCCGGCGAGCAGGAAGTAGAGGTTCCGCAGACCGAGGATCGCGAAGACGTTGGAGGTGAAGACCACGAAGGGCTCTCGGGTGAGGCCGAAAATTGCCGGCACCGAGTCCACCGCGAAGAGGATGTCGGTCATTTCGAGGAAGAGGAGGCAGATGAAAAGCGGTGTCGCGTAGAGGCGCCCGCTCTCGCGAACGAAGAAGCTCGGGCCGTGGTAGCCGGGGGTGACCGGGAAGTGCCGCCGGAACTGCCGGATGATCCAGCGTTCGTGGATCTCGATCGGGCTCCCGGCGCCCCCGGTCATCATCTTCGCGCCGGTGAGGATGAGAAAGGCGCCGAAGAGCCACACCACCCACTCGAAGCGGAGGAGCGCGGCGCCGAGGGCGATGAAGATCCCGCGGAAGACGAGCGCACCGAGGATGCCGAAGAAGAGCACTCGGTGCTGGTACGACGGCGGGACCCGGAAGTAGCTCAGGACGACCACGAACACGAAAATGTTGTCGACCGACAGCGAGTACTCGACGATGTAGCCGGCGAGGAACTCGAGCGCCGTCTCGCGCGCGGCGAGCATGGGGTCGAAGCCCGGTACCGCCATGAGGCGCGGGTCGTCGGGGAAGTGCGCGACCATGTAGAGGTAGAAAGCGAGGTTGAAGGCGAGGGCGAGGCCCACCCAGACGACGCTCCAGGCCGCGGCCTCGCGGATCGAGACGGCGTGGGCCTTGCGGTGGACGAGCCCGAGATCCACGGCGAGCAGGAGAAACACGAGCAGCAGAAAGCCCAGGTAGAAGGACCAGTACTCGGCGATCGGGAAGAGGCTGACCTGTGGGCTCAATGCACCGCTCGGAGGGCGGATGGTAGCAGAAACGGGGCCCGAAACGTCCGCCGGCACCCTCTGCGCCCCTTGCGCGCGGGGAAGGCGGAGGGTAGGGTGGCGCGGTGTCCCGCCTCTTCCGCCGCAAGTCGCTGGCCGAGCTCCAGGCCGAGGGCGCGCGGAGCGGGCTGCGCCGGACCCTCGGGGCCTGGGAGCTGACCGCTCTCGGCATCGGCGCCATCATCGGCGCCGGCATCTTCGCCACGGTCGGCACCGCCGCCGCCGGCGACGCGGCGCGGCCGGGCGCCGGACCCGGGATCGTCCTCTCCTTCGTCCTGACGGCGGCGGTCTGCGGCCTCGCGGCCCTCTGCTACGCCGAGCTCGCCGCGATGGTGCCGATCTCGGGCTCGGCCTACACCTACGCCTACGTCGGTCTCGGCGAGCTGGTGGCGTGGATCATCGGCTGGGACCTCATCATCGAGTACGCGGTCGGCAACGTCGCGGTGGCCATCTCGTGGTCGGGCTACTTCTGCGAGCTGCTGCGCGGGCTCGGCCTCGAGGTGCCGCGCTGGCTCGCGACCGACCTGCGGACGGCGCTGTCGTCTCCCGAGATCCTCGCCGGCGCGCCACACCTCGGAGGCATCCCCATCGTCTTCAACCTGCCGGCGGCAGGGATCGTGCTGCTCCTGACCTGGGTGCTCGTCTACGGCATCCGCGAGTCCTCTCGACTGAACATCGCGATGGTTGTCGTCAAGCTCGGAGTGCTCGTGTTCTTCGTGGCGGTCGGGTGCTTCTACGTCCAGCCCGAGAACTGGACGCCCTTCCTCCCGAACGGCTTCCACGGGGTGTGGGCGGGCGCGGCGATCGTGTTCTTCGCCTACATCGGCTTCGACGCGGTGTCGACGGCAGCGGAGGAGACCCGCGACCCGGGCCGCAACATGCCGCGGGGCATCATCGGTTCGCTCGCCATCTCGACCGCCGTCTACGTGGTGGTGGCGGTCGTGCTCACCGGCATGGTCCCGTGGTTCGACCTCCACACCGCCGAGCCGCTGGCGGTGGCGATGAACCGCTACAGCCTCGGGTGGGCGGCCGGGATCGTCGCCGTCGGCTCGGTGGCCGCGAACACGGCGGTGCTGCTGGTGTTCCAGCTCGGCCAGCCGCGGATCTTCTTCTCGATGTCGCGTGACGGGCTGCTGCCGCCCGTGTTCGCGAAGGTCCACCCGAAGCACCGGACGCCGCACGTGGCGACCATCATCACCGGCCTGGCGGTGGCCGCCTTCGCGAGCTTCGCCAACATCGAGGAGATGGTGGACCTCACCAACATCGGCACCCTCTTCGCCTTCGCCATCGTCTCGGCGGGGGTGATCTTCCTGCGCGCCTCGGAGCCCGACGCCCCCCGCCCGTTCCGGGTGCCGTTCGTGCCTTTCCTGCCGCTGCTGTCGATGGCGGCCTGCCTCTTCCTGGCCGCCGGACTGCCGTGGGTCACCTGGCTGCGCTTCGCCGGATGGCTCGGGCTGGGGCTGCTGATCTACGTCCTCTACGGGCGGCGCCACTCGGCTCTCGCGAAGTGAGGGCGGGCAGCGGCACGTCCGCGAGGTGATCGCCGTGGAGCCGCCGCCCGTGCCTGCGGCCGCGCCCGACCCGGCGCAGCGTGCAGCCGATCGCGCGAACCGGGGCTCCGATGTGCGGCCGTCCACCGTCACGCTTCCCGCCGCGCAGCCGGCAGGCGTGGGCACGGTGCTCGACTTCTTCCTCCTCCGCTTTCCGCACCTTCCCGCGGGGACCTGGCAGGCGCGCTTCGCGGCGGGCTCGGTCTGGACGGTGCAGGGGCCGCTGCGGGGAACCGAGCCCTTCCGGTCCCTCCTCCGGGTGCACTACCGCCGCGAGGTCGAGCACGAGCCGCCGGTGCGGACCGATTTCCGCGTTGTGTGGCGGGACGACGAGCTCATTGTCGTGGACAAGCCGCCGCACCTGCCGGTGACGCCGGGCGGGCCGTGGGTCCGCAACTGCCTGCTCCACCTGCTGGCGAGAGCCACCGGCAGCCGGGAGCTCGCCCCGCTGCACCGCCTCGACCGCCTGACCTCGGGGCTGGTGCTTTTCTCCTGCGACCGCCGCAGCCGCGGCCGCTGGGCACAGGCGCTGCAGGAGGAGGGCGGAGCGGAGAAGGTCTACACGGCCGTCTGCGAGCCCCGGTGCGGTGAGCTGCCGCAGTCGGCGACTCTCGAGCACCACATCGCGCGCAGCCCCGACGCGTTCTGGCGCCAGGTGGTCGTCGGTGACCGCGCGCCCAACTCGCGGAGCGAGATCGAGCTCCTCGAGACCGGCGCTGGGCTCGCCGCGTACCGGGTGCGGCCGGTCACCGGCCGCAAACACCAGATCCGCGTCCAGCTTGCGGCGGTCGGCCTGCCGATCCTCGGTGACCCGATCTACGGCACGCGCCCCTTCCACGACCCTGCGGACCTCGCGACCCGCATGTGGCTCGACGCGCACGTCCTGGCTGTCACGGGAGTTCCGAGCTCAGGCGGAAACGAGCGGCTGACTGCGAACTGGAGCTCCTCGCGGACCCCGGCGGCAATGCTCCATCGCGCCGCCCGGTGCGTGAACGGCATTCTGTGACCGCAGCGAGGCTGGAGCGCCTCCGTTCGCGAACGCGGTCGGTCAGCGGTACGCAGCGACAACTCTCCGCGTCTGGACCCTGCCGTCACCATGACCCGTCAAATTGTGGCTATGGGGTGGTCGTCAGGGTGACGACTTGAACAGCCGGGAGCCGGCGATCGAGGTTCGGACTCCGAAGGCAGTGAGAAGGGCGAGCAGGGCGCCGAGCACCATGGTTGCTGCTGCGTACCACTGTGTCGGGTCGGGGCACAAGGTGACGGCCATCGGTACCTGTGAAGTTGTCGTGCACACCACGAAAGCCAGGAGGCCGCAGCGGACGGCGAGATAGGTGTATCCGGTGGCCAACACGGCGGCGATGGCCAGACGGTCCACCTGCCCGAGGTCGGACCCGACGGCGCCAAAAACGAATGAAACGAACACGATCCAGAGAATCGCCGGCGCGGCTGCCCGGGCGCCCCGGAGGAGCGCCCTGGCGATAACAAGGAGGAGGAGGAAGCCAAG
>JALOKS010000008.1 GCA_025456385.1 Thermoanaerobaculales bacterium
GATGCCGGCTGCCGCCACGCGCCGGGCCGACGAGGCTCGCGGCCGCCCGGCGCCGTTCGCGGTACCCCGGGTCGACGCACCGGTTCGCATCGACGGCGAGCTCGACGAGGATGCCTGGCGCCTGGCCTGGTCGATCACCCTCGACTACGAGGTGACCCCCGGGGAGAACATCCCGGCCCCGGTGCGGACCGAGGTTCTGGTCATGCACGACGCAGGGCGCCTCTACATCGGCGTCAGGGCCTTCGACCCCGACCCT
This sequence comes from Thermoanaerobaculales bacterium, assembly GCA_025456385.1. Classification (GTDB taxonomy): domain Bacteria; phylum Acidobacteriota; class Thermoanaerobaculia; order Thermoanaerobaculales; family Sulfomarinibacteraceae; genus Sulfomarinibacter. Next base: position 257 of record JALOKS010000008.1, read on the forward strand.
TCCGCCATCCGCGCCCACCTCAGCGACCGTGACCAGGCGTGGGCCGACGACTGGGCGGGCGTGGTCTTCGACACCTTCAACGACGAGCGGCGCAACTACCTGTTCGTCGTCAACCCGAAGGGCGTCCAGATGGACTCCATCGAGCACTGGCCGACCGGCGACACGCCGTGGGACGGGATCTGGGCCTCGGCCGCGACGATCACCGACTGGGGCTGGTCCGCGGAGATCGAGATTCCGTTCTCGACACTCCGCTTCCAGCGCAGCGATGCTCCGCAGACCTGGGGCTTCGACGCCATCCGCGGCTACCCGCGCAGCACCTTCCGCCAGATGGCCACCTTCCCCCGTGACCGCAGCGACAACTGCTACCTGTGCCAGGCCCACAAGATCGAGGGCTTCGCGGGCGTCTCGCCCGGGCGTAACCTGGAGATCGACCCGACGCTGACGGCATCGCGGACCGACACCCGCGACGACCTCCCTGACGGGCCGTTGGTCAGCGGCGACGCCGAGGTCGAGCTCGGCCTGACGGTGCACTGGGGCTTCACGCCCAACCTGACGGCGAGCGGAACGCTCAACCCCGACTACTCGCAGGTCGAGGCGGATTCCCGCCAGCTCGAGGTCAACCGGCCCTTCGCCATCTTCTACCCGGAGAAGCGCCCCTTTTTCATGGAGGGCGCGGATTACTTCGAAACCCCCTTCGGCGTCGTCTACACACGGGTGATCCGCGATCCATCCTGGGGGCTCAAGCTGACCGGCAAGGAGGGGGGGCACACGATCGGTGCCTACGTCGTCGACGACGACACCACCACCCTGGTCATCCCGGGGAGCGAAAGCTCGTCCTTCACCCTCCTCGAGGAAGCGAACCGGTCCACCGTGCTGCGCTACAAGTTCGACCTCGGCAGCCGCTTCACCCTCGGCGGCATCGTCACGGGCCGCGAGGGCTCATCATCGTCCTACACCAATCTCGTCGGCGGCTTCGACGGCGAGCTTCGGCTCACCCCCAGGGACCTGGTGTCCTTCCAGCTCCTGGGCTCCCGCACCCGCTATCCGGATCAGGTCGTGCAGGATTTCGGCCAACCGTCCGGCAGCTTCACCGACTGGGCCGGCGACATCTTCTACATGCACGAGACCCGCACCTGGCTGTGGTGGGCCGGCTACGACGACGTCGGCGACGGCTTCCGAGCCGACCTCGGCTTCATGCCCCAGGTGGGCTTCACGCACCGCGAGGTCGGCCTCGGCTACCAGTGGAACGCCGTCGCCGGCAGCTGGTACGACCACATGGACCTCAAGGCGAAGGTCGCCCACACCCGCGACCAGGACGGGTCGCTGCTGTTCCACGAGGACGTCGTGCAGTTCACCTTCGAGGGGCCGCTGCAGCTCCACTCGGTGATCCGGCCGAGCCTCGCGCGGGAGGGCTTCGAAGGGCAGGAGTTCGAGTTCAGTCGGCTCAAGCTGCACGCCTGCATCAAGCCCAACGGCCACAGCCAGCTCTACCTCAACCTCAACGGCGGCGGCCAGGTCGACTACGCCAACGCCAGGGAGGGCGACTTCCTCAACCTCGACGTCGGCCTCTGGTACCGCTTCGGCAGCCACCTCTACATCGAGCCCAGCTTCGCGCGCGAGACGATGGACGTCGAGGAGGGCTGGCTCTACACGTCGACGGTCAGCCAGCTCACGGCCTCGTGGCAGTTCGACGCCCGCACCTTCGTGCGCGCGACGCTGCAGCGGGTGGAGGACAGCTTCAACACCGGGCTGTACAGCGACGGCCGCGGCGCCGACTTCGAGCACCTCTTCTCGCAGCTGCTGTTCTCGTACAAGCTCAACCCGCGCACGGTCCTCTTCCTCGGCTACTCGGACAACTCGATCGGGACCCAGGACTTCGGCCTGACGCGCGCCAACCGCACGCTCTTCGCGAAGCTCGGCTACGCCTGGGTGCTGTAGCCCGGGAGTCCCGGCTCGTCAGCGGTAGCGGGCGTAGTGCAGATTCGGCCGGTCGGTGAAACGCAGTGAGTCTCCCGAAGCGTCCACCAGCAGCTCGGTGAGGTGCCTGGTGCGCGCCATATCGCTGTAGAGCACCGTGAACCGCCGGGCCTCGCCCATCTGGTCCTCGTTCACCCCGAGGACCCGACACTTGTTCCTGCCGGTGCCTCCGGTGCCGAAGGTCACCCACTCCGGCCTGAACTCGACCCACAGGTCCGAGTGCTCGGGATCGACGCAGGTCCACGTGCCGACCAGCAGGGGCGGCACCTCCGTCAGCTGCATCCTCTCGCGCGTCAGCATGTTGCCGACCACGAGCGCCGCCACGGCGACGACGGCCAGACCGATCAGGATGCGGCGGGTGGTGAGCCGGCTCTCACCGCGCGGCGCCGGTTTCGCCTTCTTGGTGACGACCTCGTCGTCGTCGTCCCAGTCGTCCCACTCGTCGCGTCGTCGTGCGCTCATTCCCGCCCCCCGGCCGACGGCCGCACGGCCCGCCGGTCTCAGCCCTACTTGATACGATACCTCGCGACGTCCGGATTGATGCCGGCAGCCTTGTGCTGCTCCCAGATGTAGAAGCCGGAGCCCGTCTTGGCGCCGAGCTGGCCGGACTCGACAAGCCGCTTGAGCAGCGGGCTCGGCTTGTAGAAGGCGCCGAACTCCTCCTCGAGCACCTGGCAGATGAACAGCATGGTGTCGAGCCCAACGTAGTCGGCGGTCATCAGCGGGCCCATCTTGTGGCCGAGGCAGTAGGTGCACTTGTCGACGTCCTCGACGCCCGCGATCCCTTCCTCGATCACCCGCACCGCCTCGTTGACGAAGGGCACGAACATCCGGTTGATGGCGAAGCCGGCCTTGTCCTCGGCCGGAATCTCGATCTTGTCGAGGTCGTGGCACAAGGCGACGATCGTGCTGTAGGTGGCCTCGGAGGTGGCGAGACCGCGGATGATCTCCACCCCCTTCTGCATCGGCACCGGGTTCATGAAGTGCATCCCCATGAAACGGTCCGGCTTGCCGTAGGCGGCGCCGAGGCGGGTGATGCTGATGCCAGAGGTGTTCGAAACCAGGATCTTGTCGTAGCCAAGCTCGGCGAGGCGGCGATTGATCTGCTCCTTGAGCTCCGGTTTCTCCGGCACCGCCTCGATGACGAGGTCGCAGGCGAGGAGATCGTCGAGGCGTGGTGTCGTCCTCAGGCGCGCCATGGCCTCGGCCCTCGCGGTCTCCGGGATGCCCTTCTCGCCTCCCGACTTCTCGAAGGCCTTGACCAGTCTCTCGAGGCTGCGCGAGATCGCATCGAGGCCGCGCTCGAGCACACCGGCGTCCACGTCCATGACGATGGTCTCGAAACCGCTCTGGGCCACGACCTGCGCGATGCCGTTCCCCATCGTCCCGATGCCGATGACGCCGATCTTCTTCAACCCGCTGGTGCTCATGCCGTCCCTCCTTCCGTCGATCGTCTGCATTCTAAGCAATCCCGGGCCCACTTCGCTAATGCGAAGTGGGCCCGGAATTGCTAATGTACCCGCGTCAGGTGGCGGAGGGCCTCGATCAGGTGATCCTCGATATCGACCCCGCAGAGCCGCAGCCCTGGCTGCTGGTCCGCGCGGTGCAGGTTCTGCGCGAGGGCGGCATCGTCGTCATGCCGACCGACACGGTCTACGGCCTGACCTGCGGCATCACCCACCACGATGCGATCCGCCGGATCTACAGGCTCAAGGACATGGATCCGAAGAAACCCTTGTCGATCCTGGTCAGCGACATGACGATGGTCGGCCGCTACGCCCGCGGGGTGTCGACGCCCGCCTACCGCCTCCTCAAGCGGGTCCTGCCCGGTCCCTACACCTTCATCTTCCCGGCGAGCCCCGAGGTGCCGAAGATCATGCTGCGCAAACGGCGAACCATCGGGATCCGGATGCCCGACAACCCGATCGCGCTCGCCCTCATCGCGGAGATGGGCGAGCCGTTGCTGAGCTCCTCGATTCGCGACCCGGGGCAGGCCTTCGTCAACGACCCCGAGGAGATCGAGAGCTCGCTCGGCAACCAGGTCGAGATGGTGATCGGCGGCGGCGTCCTGCTGCCGGTTCCGTCCACCGTCGTCGACATGTCGGAGGACCCCCCGGTCCTCCTCCGTGCCGGCAAAGGCGACGTCGAGGCCCTCGAGCTGTTCTGACGTCCCATCGTTCGAACGTTGGAACGTTCACACGTTCAACGAGATTTTCCGGCCTCGGCGACGACAGTGCGGATCCGGTCGGCGACGACCTCGGGATGGTAGTGCTTCCGCCAGGCGTCACGACCCTTCGCGGCCAGCTCGCCGCGTTCGGCCGGGTCCCTGAGGAGCCGCACCAGCGCCTCCGTCCACTCGTCGGGGCGCAGCGCGACCGCGACCGCGTCCGCGACATCAGCTGCGAGCCCGGCAGCGGCCCAGGGGTGGACCACCGCGGGCACCCCGGCGGCCATCGCCTCGAGGACCTTCATCGGCACCCCGGAACCGGTGCGCATCGGCGCGATCGCCACCCGCGCGGCGTTCAGGTACGGCGCCAGGTCCGGCACCTCCGCGTGCAGCTCGATGCCCGGCAGGCGGGCGAGCCGCCGTACGGCCGGCGCGGGCCTGGCCCCCGCCAGGACCCAGCGCGCCGCCGGCACCGCCCGGCGGAGCGCCGGCCACACCTCGCGCGCGAACCACAGCGCCCCCTGCACCGTCGGCCGGTAGCCCAGGTTGCCCGACAGCAGCACCACCGGCTCGCCGACCGGTGCTGGGCCGCCGGGCACGGCCCGCGCCGACACCGGCACCACCCGGCCGCGGCCGGCGGGCACCGCCAGGGCCGCGAGGTCGCGCTCCGCCACGGCGGTGGTGAGTCCGGCTGCGGCGGCGAGCTGCCGCTCGCGGCGACGGCACCGGGTCGCCTCCCGCCGCAGGAGCGGCGCCAGGCATGCCGGCCCCGCCCCGGCCGCGCGCTCGTAGTGCAGGCCCATCGCGTCGATGGCGTCGAAAAGCGGCGGCGGCGACGGCCCGAGCCCGTGCTCCGTGGCCCAGGCGCAGCGGACCATCTGCACCACCAGAACATCGGGCGCGAAGTCGCGCAGCGTGGCGGCGACCAGGCGGCGCGCGGCCGCACAGTCGTAGAGGCCCTCCTGCAAGGGCCGGCCGGAGGCCGCCGCGGCCAGGAGCCCCCGGACCGTGGCGGGCGGACCCGAGCGCCAGCAGAGGACGCCCGCAGGCTCCTCGCCGGAACGGTGTCCGGCGGGCGCCGGGCAGAGGAGCCGGAGCTCGTGGCCGGCGAGCGCCCGCAGCCACTCGAGGCTCCGGGCCTGGTTCCCCCGCCGCGGCGGCCAGGGGTACCGGCTGCTGACCAGGACGACCCGCATCAGTTGGCGTAGAACTCGGCGATCGCGCTCACCACCTCCTCCTGCTCGCTCGCCTCGAGCTCGGGGAAGACCGGCAGCGCCAGCACCTCCCGGCTCGCCTTCTCGGCCACCGGGAAGTCCCCTTCTCCGTGACCGAGGCTCGCGAAGCAGGGTTGCAGGTGGAGGGGCAACGGGTAGTACACCGCGCAGCCGATGCCCCGCCCGCTCAGGAAGGCCCGCAGCTCGTCCCGGCGCGGCACCCGCACGACGTACTGGTTGAAGGTGTGGCCGCGGCCGGCCAACGCCTCCGGCAGGATCACGGTGCCGTCGAGGCCGGCGTCGGCGAAGAGCTGACGGTAGCGCTCCGCGTTGGCGCGGCGACCCTCGATCCACGCCGGGACGTGCGGCAGCTTGACCCGCAGCACCGCCGCCTGCAGCGCGTCGATGCGGAAGTTGCCGCCCACCACCGGGTGCTGGTAGGGACCCGACTGGCCATGCATCCGCAGCTCGCGGAGCCGCCCTGCGAGCTCGGCATCCGAGGTCGTGATCAAACCGCCGTCGCCGAAGCACCCCAGGTTCTTCGACGGGAAGAACGAGAAGGCGCCCATGGCCCCGATCGCGCCGGCCTGGCGGCCTCCGTACTCCGCTCCCCAGGACTGGGCGCAGTCCTCGATGACGGGCACCCGCCCCGCGGCCTCCACGACGCCCCCCAGATCGGCCGCCTGGCCGAAGAGGTGGACCGGCATGACCGCCCGGGTACGGGGGCCGACGCGCTCGCGCACCTGCCGCGGGTTCATGCAGAAGTCGACCGGGTCGATGTCGACGAACACCGGAGTGGCGCCGAGCCGCGTCACGACGCCGGCGGTGGCGAAGAAGGTGAAGGTGGGTACGACCACCTGGTCGCCGGGGCCGACGCCGAGCGCCATCAGGGCCGCGAGCAGCGCGTCCGTGCCCGAGGTGACGCCGACCGCGTGACCGACGCCGAGGGCGGCCGCGGCCTCGGCCTCGAAGGCATCGACCTCGGGTCCGAGGATGAAGCGCTGGGAGTCGCAGACGCGGTCGAGAGCCTGGCGCATCTCCTCGCGCAGGGGCTTGTACTGGCGGGTCAGATCGAGCATCGGAACGGGCATGGCGACCTCCGGTGGCCACGGGCCGGCAGACAGGGTAGCGCGGATTTCGAATTTCGAATTTCGAATTTCGAATTTCAGATTCTCTTGGCCTCGCACCCGATCTCTGGCGCTTTGCCCCGAAACGCCCGGCGAGTCGCACGCAAGGGTCCCGAGCGGAACACGTGCAAGATTCGAAATCCGAAATTCGAAATTCGAAATCTACCTTGTTTGCTACCATGTCGCCGCGACTGCCGGTCGCAGGGGGAACCTGAGATGCACATCTGCGTGGTGGGTACGGGTTACGTGGGTTTGGTGACGGGTGCCTGCCTCGCCGACTTCGGAATGAACGTCACCTGCGTCGACAACGACGCCTCGAAGATCGACATGCTGCTCGAGGGCCGGATGCCGATCTACGAGCCCGGCCTCGAGACGCTCGTCGAGAAGAACGCCAAGGCCGGGCGGCTGCACTTCACCACCGAGCTCGCGCCGGCGATCGAGAACGCGCTCGCCGTCTTCATCGCCGTCGGCACCCCGCCGCGCCCGGACGGCTCGGCGGACCTCTCCTACGTGGTCGAGGTGGCCGAGTCGATCGCCGACAACCTCAACGGCTACAAGGTCGTCGTCACCAAGTCGACGGTGCCGATCGGGACCGGCGAGCTGATCGAGAAGATCATCGCCGAGCGCTCGAACGGCAGCCACCCCTTCTCGGTCGTCTCCAACCCGGAGTTCCTGCGCGAGGGCTCGGCGATCGCCGACTTCATGCGCCCGGACCGCGTCGTGATCGGCGCCCGCGACGACCAAGCCGTCGCCATCATGAAGGACATCTACTCGCCTCTGTACCTCATCGAGACTCCGTTCGTGATCACCAACGTCGAGTCCTCGGAGCTCATCAAGTACGCGTCCAACGCCTTCCTCGCCACCAAGATCACCTTCATCAACGAGGTCGCTGAGCTCTGCGAGCGGCTCGGCGCCGACGTCCACCACGTCGCCAAGGGCATGGGCCTCGACAAGCGGATCGGCCCCAAGTTCCTCCACCCCGGACCCGGCTACGGCGGCTCCTGCTTTCCCAAGGACACGCACGCCTTGACCGAGATCGCCCGCAAGGCCGGGCGCCCATTCGAGATCGTGGAAACCGTGGTCGCGGTCAACGAGCGCATCAAGGCGCACGCCGTCGAACGCGTCCGCGAGGCCCTCGGCGACGAGCTGCGCGGCAAGGTGGTCGCCGTCCTCGGCCTCAGCTTCAAGCCCGAGACCGACGACATGCGGGACTCGACCGCGCTGCCGCTGGTGACGGCCCTGGCGGCGGCCGGTGCCACGGTGCGCGCCTTCGACCCGGTGGCGATGGACAACGCCCGCCGGCTGCTGCCGGCCGGCATCTGCTACTGCGCCGATTCCTACGACGCGGCCGCGGGAGCCGACGCCCTGGTCATCGTCACCGAGTGGAACCAGTTCCGATCCCTCGACATGGCTCGGATCCGCGGGCTGCTGCGGCGACCTCTCGTGGTCGATCTCCGCAACGTGTACGACCCGGCGAAGATGCGGGAGCAGGGCTTCGCCTACTTCAGCGTCGGTCGCGCGGCGACGGGCCTGCCCGCAGCTTGAGTCGTTGGAACGTCAGAACGCTTGAACGTTCGAACGCTAAAACCTTGGAACGTTGGAACGTTGCATCGTTCGAAGGTCCCTGGGCCGCTTGACCGCGGTCCGGGCGGAGGCGAAACTGCCGGTGATGACAACGGATGACCCGGTGCGGCTCGACGTCTGGCTCGACGTCGCCTGCCTCTTCAAGACCCGGTCCCAGGCCCAGGAGGCCTGCCAACGCGGTCGGGTCGAGGTGAACGGCGACCACGGCAAGCCCCACCGGGGCCTGCGCCCGGGCGACATCGTCCGCATCCAGCTGCCCGACGGTCGGAAACGGATCATCGAGGTGGTCGGGCTGGCGGCGACGAACCTGCCGCGGGCCCGCGCCCGCGAGCTCTACATCGACCACACCCCCCCTCCGACCGCCGAGGAGATCGAGGCGCGGCGCATGCAGCGGCTGTCGGCGCCGCCGCGACGGGCGCGCGGCGCCGGGGCGCCGAAGAAGCGTGAGCGGCGGGATCTGAGGCGGTTGAAAGAGGGCCCGGACTGAGCTCGCGGTAGAATGTCCAGACTCCGCGCCTGGCACTGGACCCGGGGAGGGCCGCGTTCGGAGCACGGAGGGACGCATGAGCAGAGGGGCCAACTGGGACATCCTGGTCCTCGGCGGCACGGTCTTGACCATGGAGCCCGGCAGCTCGCCGATCCGCAGCGGTGCGGTGGCGATCGCCGACGGCCGCATCGCGGCCGTCGGGCCGGCCGAGGAGCTGCTGGAGATGGCGCCGTCGGGCGAGGTGCTCAACGCCGGCAACTGCCTCATCCTGCCCGGGCTCGTCAACACCCACTCCCACCTCGCGATGACCGTGCTGCGTGGGATCGCCGACGACCTGCCCCTGAAACAGTGGCTGGAAAGCCACATCTGGCCCGCCGAGAAGGAGCACATGAGCCGGGAGGTGGTGCGGGTCGGCACCGAGCTCGCGGTCGCCGAGCAGCTGCTGGGGGGCGTCACCACGACCACCGACATGTACTTCTTCGGCGACGAGGTGTGCGAGGTGCTCGTCGGGGCGGGCATGCGCGGGGTCGTCGCCGAGTCGCTGATCGGCTTCGCGACGCCGCGCTGCGCCGGGCCCGACGAGATGCTCGAGCGGCAGCGCGAGCTGATCGAGGCCTACCGGGACCACCACCTCATCACTCCTTCGGTCGCCGCCCATGCACCCTACAGCGTGAGCGCGGCGGACCTCGTGCGGGAGGCCGAGCTCGCCGAGGAGTACGGGGTGCCGATGCAGATCCACCTCGCCGAGACGCGGTGGGAGGTCGAGAAGCTGCTGGCCGACAAGGGCATGTCCCCGGTGGCCTACCTGGCGGACCTGGGCGTGCTCTCCGATCGCACGGTGGCCGCCCACTGCGTCCACGTGTCGCCCGAGGACATCGGCCTGCTCGCCGAGTTCGAGACGCGGGTCTCGCACAACCCCGTCAGCAACCTCAAGCTGGCATCGGGCGTGTCGCCGGTGCCGGCTCTCGTGCAGGCGGGCGTCACGGTCGGCCTCGGAACTGACGGCGCCGCCTCGAACAACGGCCTCAACCTGCTGCGCGACATGCAGCTCGCGGCGCTGCTCCACAAGGGAGTGGCCTGCGACCCGACGGTGCTGCCCGCGCGGGCGATGGTCGAGATGGCGACCAGCCGCGGCGCCAGGGTGCTCGGTCTCGACAGCCGCATCGGCACCCTGAGCGAGGGCCTGGAGGCCGACCTGATCTGCGTCGCGGTCGAGGGCCCGCACGCCGCGCCCATGTACGATCCGTTCTCCCACCTGGTGTTCGCCGCCCGCGCCACCGACGTCCGCCACGTCATGATCGGTGGCCGGGTCGTGGTCCGCAACCGCGTGATCCTGACCCTCGATCGCGAGCGGGTCGAGAGCCAGGTGCGGGCGCTTTCGGAGAAGATCCGCCCGAGCTGAAGGAGGCGCCGATGTCCGCATTGCCGAAGACCGTACTCGCCGCGACCGACTTCTCAGAACCCGCCGAGGCGGCCGCCCGGTTGGCGCGCGAGCTCGCCGGCAGCTTTGCTGCGCGCTTCCACATGCTGCACGTCATCGTGCTGCTCGAGGACCCGCATCTCGAGGAGTCGCACCGGCGACAGCTGGATGAGCTCGTGGCGACCGCCGACGAGGCGCGCCGCAAGGTGCTCGCGGAGAAGCCTCCGGACAGCGCCGAGGTTGCGGTCGTCCCCCACCTGGTCCGGGGCATCGCTCCCGGCGAGACGATCGTCGAGGTTGCCGCAAACGTCGGCGCCGACCTCATCGTCGTGGGCACCCACGGTCGCCGCGGGCTCTCCCACCTGCTCCTGGGATCGGTCGCGGAGCGGGTGGTCCGCACCGCGGGCCGCAGCGTGCTGACCGTACGTGGCGACGCCGCCGTCATCCCGCAGTGGCCGCGGCGGATCCTCGTGCCGCACGACTTCTCCGACGCCTCGGCGGAGGCGGTCCGCACGGCCGCGCTGTGGGCGCGGCACTTCGGCTCCGAGATCACGCTCCTGCACGCGGTGGAGCCGGTGGTGTACCCGGAGTTCTACGCCATCGAGACCATCTCGGACGACCTCATGGGACGCCTGAAGGGGCGCTCCCGCGAGGCCCTCGAGAAGGCCGCGGCCGAGCTCGTCGGCGGCGGCCTCCCAGTCACGACCCGAGTCGAGATCGGGAGGGCGGCGGAGACCATCGCCGAGGTGGCGGACCCCGAGCGCTACGACCTGCTGGTGATGGCGACCCGGGGGCTGTCAGCCCTCGAGCACCTGTTCCTCGGGTCGGTGACCGAGGCGGTGCTCCGGCGGAGCCGGGTGCCGATGCTGACGATCCCGAACGCCTGATCTCAGTCGGCCGCCGCGCTCTCGACCGGCCGGTTGAAATCGTTCATCGCCCGCTCGAGGCCGTCCCTGACGGCACAGGCGACGGCGTCGGCGGCGCGGTGGACCGACGCCTCGAAGGCCTCCGTCTCGGCCGCCGGGAAGGCCGAGAGCACGTAGTCGGCAAGCTCGCCGACCGGCCCCGACCCCCGCACCCCGAGGCGCAGGCGGGCAAAGCCGGTGCCGAGCCGCTCGCAGATGTCGCGCAGACCGTTGTGGGTGCCGGGGCCGCCTGCGGCGCGCAGGCGCAGCGTGCCGAGGGGCAGGTCCACGTCGTCGACCACCACCAGCAGCTGCCCGGGGTCGAGCCCGAGACCCGCCGCGAGCTCGCCGGCGGCGGTCCCGGAGCGGTTCATGAAGCCCTGAGGCTTCGCCAGGATCACCGTCCGCGCGAGCGACGCCGCCGCCGCGTCACAGCCGCCGCGGCGCACCCACGGACCGAGGCCGTGGCGGCGGTGGAGCTCGTCGACCACCGTGAAGCCGGCGTTGTGGCGGGTGTGGGCATAGCCCGGCCCGGGATTCCCCAGGCCGAGCACGAGCTCGACGGCCATCGCGCGCCCGCCCGGATCGGCGGGACGACTACTCGCCCCGGCCACCCTCGTCGCCGGCCTTGCCCCTGCCGATGACCTCCGGCTCCGCGGCCTCGGCGGTGACGAGCGCACCCTCGGCCGCCTTCGCGGTCTCGTCCTCGGCGACCGCCCGCGGCGCCTCGACACCGACCACGATCCGCTCCGAGTCGGTGACGAAACGGCCGTTCTCCGGCAGCTGCCCGGCGAGGTCCTTGACCCTCAGGTGGTCGCCGATCTCGAGCGCCGAGACGTCGATCACGAACTTGTCGAACATCTCCCGCGGCAGCAGCTCGATCTCGACGTCGCGGGTCATGAAGTCGAGCCGCCCGCCGTGGCGCACGCCGATGCTGTCCCCGGTGAGCTCGACCGGCATCTTGACGGTGAGCTTGTGGCCCCGGGTGATGCGGATGAAGTCGATGTGGGTGAAGCGACCGTTGATGGGGTCGACCTGCAGCTCCCTGATCATCGCCAGGCGCTCCTCGTCGGAGTCCTTCAGCTTGAGCAGGAAGATCGTGTTCTCGCCGGCGGCGCTCTTCAAGATCTCCTTGACCGAGCGCTCGTCGACCGAGATCGCCACCGGTGGCTTGTCGCCGCCGTACAGAACGGCGGGCACCCTGCCCCCGCGCCGCATCCGGCCGGCCTCGACGGTTCCCCGCCCCGGGCGGAGCTCGACGGTGATGGTCATTTCCGGGCTCTGTAGTGACATGTCGCGAATCTCCCTTAATGAGTCGTGGCTATACGAAGAGGCTCGACACCGAGGCGCCTTCGTGAATCCGCCGGATCGCCTCTCCGAGGAGGACGGCGAGCGACAGCTGCTCCACCTTGGGACAGCTGCGCGCCGCGTCGCTCAGAGCCAGGGTGTCCGTCACCATCACCCGCTCGATCGGCGAGGCGGCGATGCGGTCGATCGCCGGGCCGGAGAACACCGCGTGCACTCCGGTGGCGGACACCGACCGCGCGCCGCGCTCGATCAGCGCCTGAGCGGAGTGGACCAGGGTTCCCGCGGTGTCGATGATGTCGTCGACGATGACGCAGTCGCAGCCGTCAACGTTGCCGATGACGTTCATGATCTCGGCGCGGTTGGCCTCCGGGCGCCGCTTGTCCATGATCGCGAGGTCGAGCTTGAGCCGCTTCGCGAAAGCCCGGGCGCGCTCGACGCCGCCGGCATCGGGCGACACCAGCATGGGCCGCTCGAGCCCGCGCCGCCGGATCGCCTCGATGAGCACGGGGGCGGCGTACAGGTGGTCGACCGGGATGTCGAAGAAGCCCTGGATCTGCGCGGCGTGCAGGTCGATGGTGAGCACCCTGCCCGCGCCTGCGGTGGTGATGAGGTTGGCGATCAGCTTGGCGGTGATCGGAACCCGCGGCGCGTCCTTGCGGTCCTGGCGCGCATAGCCCATGTAGGGCATGACCACGCAGACGCGCGCCGGGGAGGCCCTCCGGAAGGCGTCGAGCATGATCAGGAGCTCCATCAGGTTCTGGTTCGCCGGCGGGCCGGTGGGCTGAACGATGAAGACGTCCGCGCCGCGCGCGTTCTCCTCGATCTGGCAGAACAGCTCGCCATCCGAGAAGCTGCCGAGGCGGATCCTCCCCATCTCGATCTGCAGGTAGCCGCAGATCGACTCCGTCAGCGCCGGGTTGGCCCGGCCCGAGAAAATCAGGAGCGGGTTCTCAGTCACCATCCGCCGTCCGCTTCGTGGCTGGGGCGGCAGGATTCGAACCTGCGGATGCCGGTTCCAAAGACCGGTGGCTTACCGCTTGCCGACGCCCCAAGCGGGGCAGAGTATACCCGATTCCGGCTCGGCCGGGGCGGTAGGGCCAGGTCCGTAACAGACTGCATGCCTTGCGTTTCAGGCGCCACCTCACTCCGGATCCTCGGCCTGGCTCGGCGTGTCGGCGGTCCAGAACTCCTCGGCGAAGAGGCGCGCGGCGAGCCGGTCCATCGCCGAGGACGGCGGCTCCTTGCCGCCCGGCGACGGCCCGCCCTCCTCCGGAACCACCCGGTTGCGGACCGCGGTCTCGAACTCCGCGATCACCCGCTTCTCGATGGCCTCGCGGGTTCGGGCGTCGAGCGGGTGGGCGATGTCGCGCATCTGGCCGTTGCGGGTCTTGCGGGCCGGCATCGACACGAAGACCTGGCCCTCGCGACCCTCGATCACGCGCAGGTCGTTGACGATGAAGCAGTCGTCGAAGACCACGCTGGCGAAGGCCCGGACCTTGCCGCCCTTGCTCGGACTGATGCGAACCTCGGTCACTTCCACCTGCGAACCTCCTCCCGCCGGCCCCGCGCCTGGCAGCTCTGCCGGCGCCCGGAGGCCACCCCCGCAACCCGCGCGCGCGACCCTGTCGTGCAGGCGTCGGGGCGCTCTACAGTAACCGCTGGCGGGGCCAACGGTCAACCGAGACCCGCTCTCCGAGCCGCTCCGCCGCTGCTCAGGGCGGTCCCTCGGCGACGCAGACCGGCAGCTCGGGAAGCGGCGGCAGGGCTGCGGCCCGGCTCCACTCGAGGCGCAGGAGCTCGAGCTCCGCCCAGCGCCCGTCCGCGCTCTCGATCCGCACGGAGCCCGGAACGGCGCCTGCGTGGTCGGCGAGCAGGAGGCGCCAGCCGCGTCCCGTGCCACCGGCCTGACGAACGGCGGTCACCCGCCAGGGCTCGGCTGCGACCTCGACCTCGGCCGCCCAGCCCTCACCGGCGACGAGGAGCCCTCCCCCGCTGCGGACACTGACCTCGTCCCCCGCGGCCGCCGGCAGGCGGCCGCAGAGGACGGCGACCGCCTGCGGCAGCGGCAGCGAGCCGATGCCGAGGAGGCGGGACAGGTCGGCGGCCTCGAGCCGGCAGCCCTCGCGGAGGTCGAGGAAGGCCGGTGCCGCGGCACCCTCCCAGGCGAGAATCGACACCGCGGCGCCGAAAGGCTCCGCGACCGTCATCCGGCCGGCGGCGCCGGCGGCGAGCAGGGACATGCGAAGGGCCCCAGATGCCGGCACCCGCAGCCGGTACAGGGCCGCCGGGTCGGCGCTCAACGGGCGGCCGAGCTGCTCGCGTGCGGCCTCGAGCTCGGCGGGTCCGAGCTGCGGGACCGCCGTGCGGCAGCCGGGCAGCAGTGCCGTGGCGACCACGAGAACCACCGCACCGAAAGCCGGCGCGGGCCGCACGGGGGCGGCTCTAGTCGCGCCCATCGCCCGCGGGCTCGAGCAGCGAGCGCAGGCGGTCGGCGTCCTCGCAGCCGCGGCCGAGGCCGAGCTGCAGCAGCCGCCGGCCCTCGTCCCGCTCCTGCTTCGCGAGCAGCACCTCCCCGAGGTGGCAGAGCATGGTGCCGTCGGCCTCGCTGCCGTCGAGCTCGACGGCGCGGCGCAGCCAGCGCTCTGCTTCGCCGAGGTTGCCGAGCCGGAAGTGGACCCAGCCCAGGGAGTCGAGGTAGGCGACGTTGTCGGGCTCGCGGGCTACCGCGAGGCTGACCAGCTCCAGCGCGCGGTCGAGGTTTTCCCCGCGATCGGCCCACATGTAGCCGAGGTAGTTCGCCGCGCTCGCGTCGCCGGGGTTCGCCTCGAGCAGGCGGAGAAAGACCTCCTCCGCGGCCGTCGCCTCTCCGAGGCGTTCGAGGGCCGCGCCGCGCGCGAAGAGGATGTCGCGGCTGTCGGGGAAGCGCGCACCGGCCGCCGCTCCCTCCCGCGCCAGGTCCTGCCAGCGCTCGAGGGCCTGCAGCACCTGGAGGCCGCTCAGCACATCCTCGAGCTCGGGGGAGTCGAGCAGCGGGCGCAGCCGCCGCCACGCCCGCGGGTCATCGACCCGGAGCCGGAACTCGGCCTCCATCGCCTCGGCGTCGCGCTGTGCCCGCCCCTCGAGCTCGGGAGCGACGCGCACCATCGCGGCGACGCCCCCCGGCCAATCCTGCTGGCTGCGGTAGGTCTCCGCCAGCAGCCGGACCCAGTCGCTGCCCGCGAGGCTGCGGTCCGACAGGCGCTCCAGCCAGTCTCGGGCCGCGCCCGGCTTTGCTGCCAGGAGCTCGAGGCGGGCGCCGGTGAGCAGACAGCTCAGGTACTGCCGCGAGGCCGGCTGAGCCCCTGCGACCTTCCAGCCGCGCTCCAGCCATCTCCGGGCCTCGTCGAGGTCGCCGCTGCGGCCGAGGGACCACGCCAGGGCGAGCATCAGGTCGACATCCTCCGGGCTCTTCTTCGCCAGCGCGAGGAAGCGCGCGATCGCCTCCTCGTGCCGTCCCAGCGCCGCCAGCAGGTGGGCCTCGAGCGCGAGCGCCCGCGGCGCGTCGGGGGCTTTCGCGAGCACCCGTCGCGCGGTCTCGAGGCTGCGCTCGAAGCGTCCGCCCTCCCACAGCAGCACCGCCGCCCGCATCAGTGCGTCGAGCTCGAGATCGCCGAGCCACCCCAGCATCGCCTCGCCGGCGTCGCCCGGGCGGTCGAGCTCGACCAGCAGCTCGACGAGCTTCTCTCGGCACGAGGCGGCGCCGGGACCCGCGGCGCTGCACGAGCGGTACAGCTCCACCGCCTCGTCGCCGCGTCCGGTGGCCCGGAGGAGGTCGGCGTCGGTCTCGACCAGGCGCGGGTTGCCGGGCCTGTCCGCACGCAGCGCGGCCACAACCTCCTGCGCCTCGCGCAGGTCGCCCTTCCGCTGCAGCACCTGGGCGAGGGCGAACAGCAGGCCCGGGTCGCCGGGCTGAGCCTCGAGGGCGGTCCGCAGGGCGGCCTCCGCCTCGGCGGCGAGCTCCGGCCGCCTGCCCGCCTGCTGGGCGAGCGCGAGGGCTCGCAGCTGCAGCCCTTCCGGGTCGAGATCGACCGCATCGCCGAGCACGACGAGCACGCGGTCCGCCATGCCGATCTCGAGCAGCATCGAGGCGTAGGCGCGCCGCACCTCGCCAACCTCCGGCGCCTCGCCGAGCGCCCGCGTATAGGCGTCGATGGCCTCCCGATAGCGCCCTTCGGCCTCGAGGACGCGCGCCGCCACGTAGGCCTCGAGCCCGGCCGGCATGCTCACGCGGTCCTCGGCCACGGCAGCGACGGCGCTCGCCGCGCCGAGGGCCGGCAGGGCCAGGATCAGCCCTGCCAGTGAAAGAGCAGTGATCGTGTTCGCCATGATGTGGTCGTTCCGGACCTTTCCGGGAAGCTCGGCAGCCGCCGCCCTCGGGAGCAGCGCAGCCTCCTTCCGGAAGCAAGCACGAGTGTAGCGCGGATTCTTCCCCTCCTCCCGGACCGGAAGCCCACCGGTGCTACAATCCCCGCCCGATGACGGAAACCGAGACCAACACGGCCCTTTTCAGCGACCTGAGCTTCGCGGACATCGAGATTCCGGAGCCCATCCGGCGGGCGATCGACGAGCTCGGCTTCACCCGCCTGACGCGGGTGCAGGCCGAGGTGCTGCCGCTGTCGCTGGCCGGCCGCGACGTGGTGGCGCAGGCGCAGACCGGTTCCGGCAAGACCGCTGCCTACCTGCTGACGATCTTCAGTCACATCATCGCGAACCCCCGCACGACGTCTCCCGAGACACCGCGGGCGTTGATAGTGGCGCCGACCCGCGAGCTCGCGGTGCAGATCGCCAAGGACGCCGAGTCGCTCGGCCACCACGCCGGGATCCGGAGCCACGTCGTGTTCGGCGGGCTCGACTACCGCAAGCAGCGCGAGATCCTCGAACGCGGCACCGACCTCCTGATCGGAACCCCGGGCCGCCTGATCGATTACCACAAGAAGGGCTCGTATTCGCTGCGGGGCACCGAGATCGTGGTCATCGACGAGTGCGACCGCCTCTTCGACATGGGCTTCGCCGAAGACCTGCGCTGGATCCTGCGCCGCACGCCGCACCCCACCGAACGGCAGTCGCTGATGTTCACCGCCACCCTCTCGCAGCGTGTCATGACCCTCGGCTGGCGGCAGATGAACGACCCCATCGAGGTCATGGTCAGCGCCCAGAGCCTCACCCCGGACACCATCCACCAGGTGCTCTACCACGTGGCTGCCCGCGAGAAGTTCTCGCTGCTTCTCGGCCTGCTCGCCCGCGAGGGCAGCACGCGGACGATGGTCTTCGTCAACACCCGCTACCGCGCGCAGCGCCTGGTCGACGACCTGCGCCGCCACGGCCATTCGGCCCGCGGGCTGACCGGCAACGTCGTGCAGACCAAGCGGCTGAAGGTGCTCGACGACTTCCGCGACGGCAGCCTGCCGATCCTGGTCGCGACCGACGTCGCGAGCCGCGGGCTGCACATCGAGGGCGTCAGCCACGTCATCAACTACGACCTGCCGCAGGACGCGGAGGACTACGTCCACCGCATCGGCCGCACCGCCCGCGTCGGTGCCGAGGGCAAGGCGATCTCGCTCGCCTGCGAGGACTACGTGTACTCGCTCGATGCCATCCAGCGCTACGTCGGCTACGTGCTGCCCACGGAGTTCGCCGACGACTCGCTGTACGCCTCGGTGCTGCCCCGCGAGCGGCGAACCCGCCGCAGCGAGCCGCACGAGGCCCGGCGCGAGGCGCCGCGCGAGGCGCCGCGCCAGCCGCCGCGCGAGGCGCCGCGCGAGGCGCCGCGCGAGGCACCCCCGCAGCCGCCGCAGGCGGCGGGGTCGGACGAGGGAGCGCCCGCGCGGCGCCGGCGGCGGCGCAGACGGCCGCGCCGGAAGCCGGCAGGCGAGGGCGGCGGTTCCTCAGGCCCGCTCTGAGCGCCGAGCCCGCATGAACCCTGCGCGCTAGTTGCCGAGCTCGAGGCTCGGCGGAGCGGTGTCGGACCACACCGGCAAGGACGGCCCGGGGATGGTCGGATCGCACCACACGAGGTCGCGGGGCGGGGCGCCCAGCTCCACGCTGTGTCCCGCCACCCGCTTCACCACGTCGAAGATCTGGATCTGTCCGCCGGCGAGCGCGACCGCCACGTGGCGGCCGTCGGGCGAGGCTGCGAGGCGGAGCGGCGCAGCGGCGAGCGGCAGCTGCCAGCTCTTCCTGACCTCGATCGGCTGCTCCTGCTTCCGGTCAAGCTTCCAGATGTGGAGAGCGCCGCCGGTGGCGGTCGCTGCCGCCACCGCCAGGGTCGAGCCGTCGCCGACGAAGGCGAGATCCGCCGGGCGCTCGGCCGCATCGAAGGCCGCCTGCTGCGCGAGAGCCGCCGGCTCGGCCAGAACGACCCGACCTGCCGCGCGGTCGGCGAAGGCGACGACGCCGAGAGTCGGCGACAGCGCGAAATGCCGGACATCACCCTCGAGCGGCCTCCGGTAGACCAGCCGGCCGACGTCGAGCTGAACCGCGGAAAACACGGCTCCTCCCTCACCTTCCGGCTCCCGCTCGAGCACCAGCAGCACGCTGTTGCCGGCAGCCACAGCGACCTGCCAGGGCCGCTCGAAAGCGATCTCGAAACGGCTCATGAGCGCGCGCTCCGGGTAGCTGACGACCAGCACCCGACTCGAGACCACGACGTAGCGGTCGGTCAGCTGCCCGAAGCGCGGCATGGTCACGCCGGGAAGCCTCTCGCCGGCCGTCTGGGTCCGCAGGTCGATCACGGTGGTCGAGCCGTGCACGAGGTCGGGGGCGAAGAGGACGCCCCCCGGCGCCGGGAAGAGCCAGGCCACCGGGCCCGCCTCCAGCTGGCGGACCGCGCCCGTCGCCGGGTCGGCGAGGACGACCTCGTCGCCGACCGAGGCGGCGATGATGCCGGTCGGCGTGCCGGCGTCGCGGGCCGCCGCCGGTGCCGCAGGGCAGCACAGCGACACCGCCGAGCACAACGTCGCCGCGATGAACGGGTTGCCGCGCACCGCTCCACTCTACCCCACCCGCTCGCCCGTCCTGTGCGCTCGCCGCCAGGTGCGCCGCCCTGCGCCCTTCGCGACGGACCCTCATCAGTCATGCGCGCTCGAGCTGCGGCGCCGAGACCCGCGGCGGGCTCCGGCTGCAGCCGGAGCCGGGCCCGCCCGCCCCGCTACAATGGCCTGCGATGCGCTACCAGGTTCACGAGGCGCGGCCGGCCGGACACGGCCCCCACATCGGACCGCAGGTTCTCGATCGCTGGCTGAGCTTCCTCGGCCAGCCGCTGCGGATCGTCCGCTCCTACCGGCGCGGCGATCTCACCCCCGACCTCGCGGCGGGCCTGACGGTGGCCCTGGTCGCCCTGCCGCAGGCCATCGCCTACGCCTCGATCGCCAACCTGCCACCCCAGTTCGGACTGTACTCGGCGATCGTCGCCGGGATCACGGGCAGCCTGTGGGGCTCCTCGCGGCACCTCTCGACCGGGCCAACGAACGCCGCCAGCATCCTGATGCTCTCGGTGCTGGCGCCTCTCGTGGTTCCTGACTCCCCGATGTACCTGGTCGCCGCCTCGGTCATGGCGGTGCTCGTCGGCGGCTTTCGCCTCGTCTTCGGCTTCGCCGGGCTCGGCGTGCTCATCAACTACGTGTCGCGGGCCGTCCTCGTCGGCTTCACCGCCGGTGCGGCCATCCTGATTGCCATCAACCAGCTGCCGACCTTCCTCGGCATCGCCGTCTCCGGGCGAGGCGGCGCCTTCACGGCCCTCGGCCTCGTCGCCCGCAACCTCGACGGCGTCCACCTGCCGACCCTCGCCACGGGCGCCGGGGTCGTGGCCGGCACCCTGCTCATCAACCGCTTCTCCACCAAGCTCCCGGGCTCGATGGTGGCGCTCATGGTCGCGACCGCGCTGATGGCGTGGCGCGGCGCGGACCGGCTCGGGGTCGCAGTCGTCGGCACCATCCCTCAGGCCCTGCCGCAGCCGACCGACCTCCGGGCCGCCTGGACCTTCTTCGAAAGCGGGAGCGCCCGCCAGATGCTGATCGGCGCGCTCGCCATCTCGCTGCTCGGACTCGTCGAGGCGATCTCGATCGCGCGCACGATCGCGCGTTCGAGCGGGCAGCGCCTTGACGTCAACCAGGAGTTCGTCGGCCAGGGGGTTTCGAACATCTTCACCGGCCTGCTCAGCGGCTACACGTGCTCCGGCTCCTTCACCCGCTCGGCGGTCAACCATCAGGCCGGCGCCCGCACCCAGATGGCGGGCGTCTTCTGCGGCGCCATCCTGCTGGCGGCGACCCTCGCCATGGCCCCCTACCTCGCATTCCTGCCGCGCTCGGCGGTCGCCGGGGTGATCCTGCTGGTCGCCTGGGGCATGATCGACGTCGACTCGATACGGCGCATCCGGATGACCTCCGGCATCGAGTCGGCAACGATGGTGATCACCTTCGTGGCGACCGTTCTCTTCCCGCTCGAGTTCGCGGTCCTCTCCGGGGTCATCTTCTCGCTCGCCATGTACGTCTATCGCACCAGCCTGCCGGCGGTCTTCCCTGCGGTCCCGGACGCCGCCTTCCGGCACTTCGTCGACGGCAGCGGCCAGCCGCAGTGCCCGCAGCTCGCGGTCATGAACATCCGCGGCGCGCTGTTCTTCGGCGCCACCCAGCACGTCGAGGACGCGCTCCTCCACAACCTGGCCGACAACCCCGAGCAGCGTTACCTCCTGCTGCGCATGCACGGGGTCAGCGAGTGCGACTTCACGGGCATCGAGATGCTGGAAGGCATCGTCAAGACCTACCGGGAACGCGGCGGCGACGTCTACATGGTCCAGGTGCGGCCCGAGGTCATGGAGACCATCGAGCACGTCGGCTTCGACGCCCTGCTCGGCGCGGACCACTTCCTCGCCCAGGAAGAGGCCATCGACCACCTCTTCGAGTCGGTGATCGACCCCGCGCGCTGCTGGTACGAGTGTGAGCACCGGGTCTTCGCCGAGTGCCAGGCGCTGCCGACGGTCGCCACCCGGATCAAGGTCCCGCCCCTGCACCACCGCCAGCTCGACCCGGCTCGCCGGCTCAGCCTCGACGAGGTCAAGCGCCTCATCGAAAGCTCCGACCCGCTGCTGGTCGACGTCCGCGAG
Source organism: Thermoanaerobaculales bacterium (assembly GCA_025456385.1). GTDB lineage: Bacteria > Acidobacteriota > Thermoanaerobaculia > Thermoanaerobaculales > Sulfomarinibacteraceae > Sulfomarinibacter. The sequence goes on from JALOKS010000008.1 coordinate 21,585, forward strand.
CCCGAGGAGTACCACCACGGCCACTTCGCCGGCGCCCGCAACCTGCCGCTGAGCGAGCTCCTGACCTCGCCGCCCGACCTCCCCAGGGACCGCCC
>JALOKS010000138.1 GCA_025456385.1 Thermoanaerobaculales bacterium
GACCTGCTGTTCCGCTACGACCCCGACTTCCCCAAGATCTTCAAGGTCCTGGCCGACTTCGACAACCTGCTGGCGGCCTCGCCGAACCACGCGCACGACCTGATCGCGGTGCTGCGCAAGGTGATCGTCGAGGAAAGGCTGCTCGAGCTCGACGCCGGGGGAGCGGCGGCGATGCTCGAGGAGGCGGTGCGGATCGGCGGCTGGCGGCGGAGGTTCTCGAGCCGCTTCTCCGACCTTGCCGACCTCCTGCGCGAGGCTTCGTTCAGGGCCAGCCAGGCGGGTTCGCCTCTGATCTCCAGGGAGCACGTGGCCGAGGCCCATGCCGCGCACCTCCGCCGGCATTCACTGAGCGAGGACCGCTCGCACGAGCTCATCGCGGAGAAGGTGGTGCACATCGCGACCGAGGGCGTGGCGGTCGGCCAGGTCAACGGTCTCGCGGTCTACGATCTCGGCCACCACCGCTTCGGCAAGCCGTCGCGGATCACCGCCCAGGTGGGCATCGGGCGCGAGGGGATCATCAACATCGAGCGGCAGGCCGGCCTCTCGGGCCCGACCTACGACAAGGGGGTCGGCATTCTCACCGGCTACCTGCGGGGTACCTTCGCGCGCCGCTCGCCACTGTCGATGGCCTGCTCAGTGACCTTCGAGCAATCGTATGGGGGGATCGACGGTGACTCGGCGTCGTCAACGGAGGTCTACGCCATTCTGTCGGCACTGTCGGAGACGCCGCTCAGGCAGGAGATCGCCGTGACCGGTTCCGTGGATCAGTACGGCCGCGTGCAGGCGATCGGCGGCGTCAACGAGAAGATCGAGGGCTTCTACCGGGTCTGCGAAGGCAACGGCCTCACCGGCAGGCAGGGTGTCCTGGTCCCGGAGGCCAACGCGGGCGACCTCCACCTCGCCCCGGCCGTGGTCACGGCGGTGGCGCAGGGGCGGTTCCACGTCTGGGCGACCGACGCCATCGCCGACGGCATCGAGCTGCTGACGGGGCTTCCGGCGGGGGCCTGGGACGAGACGGCCGGCTGGAGCGAGGGCAGTCTGTTCGGCGCCTGCCAACGCCGTCTCGACGGCATGGTCGAGCTCATGCGCAAGGCCGCACGCGGCAACTCACGGCCGGCCGCCGGCGCCGCCGGAAACGGGCCGGGCAGCGAGAGCGGCGATACTGAGAACAGTTCTTTGTGATCTGCGTCACGAGCATTTGACACCCCGGGCCGTGGATGGGACAATCGCCGGGCCATCGTGACGAAGATGAGCTCGCTGACAGCCTGTTGAAGGAGGGGGGGGCATGCCGGCGCGACTGAACACGATCATCATCGTGCCCCACAGCAAGGCGCGCTTCCTCAAGTTCTCGTTCTCCTCCCGGGCCGCGGTGGCGGCGGGCATCGCCGGCGGCTTGGCCCTCGTCCTGTCCATCGTGGCTATCGTCTACACCGGCAGCGCCGTCAACCGGCGCATCGAGGTCGCGAGGCTGCAGTCCGAGAACCTGGAGCTCGCGAGCGTCAACCAGGAGCTCGAGCGGACGATCGCCGAGGTCCAGGGACGGCTCGATCAGTTCGAAGAGCGGACGGCGCGCCTGGCGCTGGCGACCGGGGTCGGGCCCGCCGAGGGCGGCATCTCCGGCGGCGGGAGCGCGAGCTCGCGGGCCGGCGCCGGCGGGCCCTACGACCGCGTGCCGGAGTCGCCGCAGGCGCTGCAGACTCGGGGCCGCTGGTTGGAGGAGCAGCTCGACCTCGTCGAGGGGCAGGTCGATGAACAGCTGCGGATCCTCGCCTCGACGCCGACGATTGCACCGGCGCGGGGCCTGATCACCGACGGTTTCGGCCGCCGCCGGGACCCACTGACCGGCCGCCTCGCCTTCCACGAGGGGCTCGACATCGCCGGCCGGCGCGGCTCCAGTGTCAGGGCGCCGGCCGACGGCATCGTGGTCTTCGCCGGGCCCGACGGCGGCCTCGGCCGCACGGTCCGGATCGCGCACGACTTCGGCTTCAACACGGTGTACGGCCACCTCGACAAGATCTCGGTGCAGGCGGGGGACGAGGTGCAGCGCGGCCAGGAGGTCGGGCTGCTCGGCAACAGCGGCCGCTCGACCGGGCCGCACCTCCACTACGAGGTCCATCTCGAAGGAAGGGCCGTCGACCCGCTCTACTACGTCCTCGACGCCTTTTAGACCACAGTCTTCGACGGCAGTCCCAGCGCGCCCCCAGGGGCGCGCTGTACAGTTTCGAGTGTTGAGTTATGAGTTTTGAGTTTTGAGTTCCCACCCACCCTGCCGTTGTTTCCTGAAGGGCGGTTGGCGGGACAACTCAAAACTCAACACTCAAAACTCAAAACTGACGCTCAGTGTGTCTGCCGTTGCAATCCCCCCCCGTCTGATCTAGGCTGCGCTGAACCGGCGCCGACGCAGGTAGCCGAATTTTCTTCATCGTTCGAATGCGCCGGGGCACTCCCCGGCATTTTGCGAATCGGCGAGGTGGTCGGAATGAACCTGTTCGAGAAGGCTCTCGGTGTCGTGTTCGGCACCAAGCACGAGCGCGACATCAAGCGCATGCGGCCGATCGTGGCCGGCATCAACGCACGCGAGCCGGCGCTCGCGGCCCTCGACGACGAGGGCCTCCGGCAGCGCTTCGCGGCCATCCGCGAGCGCGTGCAGGCGGCGGCGGCGACCCTGCCGGAGGAGCCCCGCCAGCGCAGCGTCTTCGTCCAGGGGATCCTCGACCCGGAGCTCGAGGAGGTCTTCGCCCTCGTCCGCGAGGCCTCCAAGCGCAGCCTGGGGATGCGCCACTTCGACGTCCAGCTGATGGGCGGCGTCGTCCTGCACGAGGGCCGCATCTCCGAGATGCGGACCGGCGAGGGCAAGACCCTGGTGGCGACTCTCGCGGTGGCGCTCAACGCGCTCACGGGCCGCGGCGTTCACGTGGTCACGGTCAACGACTACCTCGCACGGCGCGACGCCGAGTGGATGGGCACGATCTACAGCTTTCTCGGGCTCTCGGTGGGCTGCATCCAGAACCAGATGAACGACGCCGAGCGCAAGCAGGCCTACGCCGCCGACATCACCTACGGGACCAACAACGAGTTCGGCTTCGATTACCTCCGCGACAACATGAAGTTCGAGCTCGAGCGCATGGTGCAACGCGGCCACGTCTACGCCATCGTCGACGAGGTGGACTCGATCCTGGTCGACGAAGCGCGGACTCCCCTCATCATCTCCGGTCCCTCCGAGATCTCCGTCGACCTCTACTACCGCGTGGACTCGGTGATCCCGAAGCTCACGCGCGGCGAGGAGACCAAGGACAAGCACGGCAACAAGGACGTCACGGGCGACTTCCTCGTCGACGAGAAGTCCCAGACCGCGTCCCTGACCGACGAGGGCATGGCCACGGCGGAGCGGCTGCTCGGGGTCCGGAACCTCTACGACCCCACCAACATCGACATCCTGCATGCCGTCAACCAGGCGCTGCGCGCGCACACTCTGTACCACCGCGACAAGGAGTACATCGTCAAGGACGGTGAGGTCATCATCGTCGACGAGTTCACCGGGCGCCTGATGTCGGGACGGCGCTGGTCGGACGGGCTGCACCAGGCGGTCGAGGCCAAGGAGAAGGTGAAGATCCAGTCCGAGAACCAGACTCTCGCCACCGTGACCCTGCAGAACTACTTCCGCATGTACGACAAGCTGGCGGGGATGACCGGCACCGCGGAGACCGAGGCCGAGGAGTTCGAGAAGATCTACGGCCTCGACGTCTCGGTCGTGCCGACCAACATGCCCATGATCCGCGCCGACAACGCCGACATGGTCTACAAGACCGAGAAGGAGAAGTTCAAGGCGGTGATCGAGGAGATCGCCGACTGCAACGAGCGCGGCCAACCGGTGCTCGTCGGCACGGTGTCGATCGAGAACTCGGAGCGCCTTTCGAAGCTCCTCCAGAAGCGCAAGGTCAAGCACGTGGTGCTGAACGCCAAGTACCACGAGCGGGAGGCCGAGATCGTGGCGCAGGCCGGGCGCGTCGGCGCGGTCACGATCGCCACCAACATGGCCGGCCGCGGCACCGACATCGTGCTCGGCGGCAACCCGGAGGGGCTCGCCCGCACGGAGTCCGACCCGGCGTCCGCGCCGGACGAGTTCGCGGCCGCCGTCTCCCGGTACCGCGTCAAGTGCGCTGAGGAGCGGCAGAAGGTGCTCGAGGCCGGCGGCCTGCACATCCTCGGTACGGAGCGCCACGAGTCGAGGCGCATCGACAACCAGCTCCGCGGACGCAGCGGCCGCCAGGGCGACCCCGGGTCCTCGCGCTTCTTCCTCTCGCTCGAGGACGACCTCATGCGCATCTTCGCCTCCGACTGGGTGCGCAAGATGATGGACCGCCTGGGCATGGAGGAGGACGTCCCGATCGAGTCGCGCATGGTGTCGAAGTCCATCGAGCGCGCGCAGAAGCAGGTCGAGGGCCGCAACTTCGAGATCCGGAAGCACCTGCTCGAGTACGACGACGTGATGAACAAGCAGCGGGTCGCCGTCTACGGCCTTCGGCGGAGGATTCTGGAAGGCGTCGAGGGACGTGACTACATCCTGCGGGTGGTGGGGGACATCGTCGGCTCCCTCGTCGACCGCTACTGCCCCGAGGAGGCGGACCCCGAGGACTGGGACCGGGAAGGCATCGACAAGGACTACCGAAGCTACTTCGGGCTCGCCATCGAGTCGCTCGGCGTGGCCTGGGAGACTGTCAACCGGCCCGACCTCGAGGCGCGCCTGCTCGACGGCGCCACCGGGCACTACCGCCAGCGTGCCGAGAAGTTCGGCGGGGAGGAGTTCGCGCGCCTCGAGAGGTTCCTGCTCCTCGACACGGTCGATCGCCAGTGGAAGGACCACCTGCTCGCCCTCGACCACCTGCGCGAGGGCATCGGCCTCCGCGCCTACGGCCAGCGCAACCCGCTGGTCGAGTACAAGCGCGAGTCCTTCGCGCTCTTCGAGGACATGTGGGAGCGCATCGAGGACCACGTGGTGAAGTTTCTCTACCACGCCGAGCCTGTGCAGGACATGCAGCTGGCGCGCCGCGGCGTGCGGACGACGCTGTCCCACCCTGATGCCGCCGGCCTCGCAGCCTCCCACGCTCAGCAGGAGCGGGCCGCCAACACTCCTGTCGCCGCGCCCGACGCGCGGCCGGTGACGGTGCGGCGGAACCAGCCCAAGGTGGGCCGCAACGACCCCTGCCCCTGCGGCTCGGGCAAGAAGTACAAGAAATGCCACGGCGCGGGCGCCGAGGCGAAGGGCTGAAACATGAGCGGCGAGATTCCGATCGGCCTGACCTTCGACGACGTGCTGCTGGTGCCCTGGCGCTCGGAGGTTCACCCCAACGACATCGCGGTGGCCACCCGCCTCACCCGGGGCGGCATGATGCTCAACCTGCCGATCGTGTCTGCCGCCATGGACACGGTGACCGAGGCCAACATGGCGATCGCCCTGGCCCAGTACGGCGGCGTCGGCATCGTCCACAAGAACATGACGATCGCCCGCCAGGCCGAGGAGGTGGACAAGGTCAAGCGCTCGGAGTCGGGGATGATCGTCGACCCGGTGACGGTCCGCGCCGAGCAATCAGTGCGCGAGGCCCTCGAGGTGATGGCGCACTTCCGGATCTCGGGCCTGCCGGTGGTCGGCCGCGAGGGGCAGCTCGAGGGCATCCTGACCAACCGCGACCTCCGCTTCTGCACCGAGTTCGAGCGGCCGATCGCCGACTTCATGACCAAGGAGGACCTGGTCACGGCACCGGTCGGGACCACCCTCGAGGAGGCCAAGACCCTCCTCCATCGCAACCGGATCGAGAAGCTGCTGATCGTGGACGAGCGCGGCAGCCTCAAGGGCCTGATCACCGTCAAGGACATCAAGAAGGCGCACGACTACCCCAACGCCTGCAAGGACGGCCTCGGCCGGCTGCGGGTCGCGGCCGGCGTCGGCGTCACCGGCGACCTCCTCGAGCGCTGCGCGGCGCTCATCGCGAGCAAGGTCGACGTGCTCTGCCTCGACAGCTCGCACGCCCACTCGCGGGGCGTGATGGAGGCCGCGGAGCGAATCAAGGCCGCCTTCCCGGAGACGCCGCTCATCGTCGGCAACGTCGCCACCGAGCAGGGTGCCCGGGACCTCATCGAGCGCGGGGCCGACGCCATCAAGGTCGGTATCGGCCCGGGCTCCATCTGCACCACGCGCGTCGTCACCGGGGCCGGCATGCCGCAGATCACAGCGGTCATGGACTGCGCGCGGGCCGCCCGCGAGCACGGCGTGCCGCTGATCGCGGACGGCGGGATCCGCTTCTCGGGCGACATCACCAAGGCGCTCGCTGCCGGCGCCGACGTGGTCATGATCGGCTCGCTGTTCGCGGGCGTCGAGGAGTCGCCGGGCGAGCAGATCCTCTACCAGGGGCGGACCTTCAAGGCCTACCGGGGCATGGGCTCGATCGGCGCCATGAAGGCCGCCGAGGGCTCGAGCGACCGCTACTTCCAGGAAGGCGGCGAACGCGCGAAGCTCGTGCCCGAGGGCATCGAGGGCATGGTGCCCTACAAGGGACCGCTCTCGGACCAGCTCACGCAGCTCGTCGGCGGCCTCCGCGCGGGCATGGGCCTCGCCGGCTGCGCGTCCATCGCCGAGCTGCACCAACGGGCGCGCTTCGTGCAGGTGACCGGCGCCGGGCTCAAAGAGTCGCACGCCCACGACGTCGTCGTCACCAAAGAGGCGCCGAACTACCGCATCGACTGACCGGGAATTTTCAATTTTTAATTCTTAATTCTCAATTCCAAGCCGCCCCCACGGAGAATGGGCGGGTGGGTGGAAATTCAAAATTCAAAATTGAGAATTCAAAATTGAGGGGGGCTTTGGCCCCTCTGTTAGACTCCGCCGCATGAAGAAGGCTCTGATCACCGGCGTCACGGGCCAGGACGGCTCCTACCTCGCCGAGCTCCTGCTCGAGAAGGGCTACGAGGTGCACGGCGTCGTGCGCAGGGCCCAACCGCGAGCGCATCGACCACCTGCGCAGAGCGGCGCTCGGCGCCCGCCACCTGCGCCTGCACTACGGCGACCTCGGCGACACCGAGTCGCTCACCACCATCCTCGAGGCCGTGCGCCCCGACGAGATCTACAACCTCGCCGCCCAGTCCCACGTCGGCATATCCTTCTCCATGCCGACCTACACCGGCGACGTCTCGGGCGTGGGCGTCGTGCGCCTGCTCGAGGCGGTGCGGCGCGTCGCACCGGAGGCGCGCTTCTACCAGGCCTCGTCGTCCGAGCTCTTCGGCAAGGCGGCCGAGGTCCCGCAGCGGGAGACGACCCCCTTCCACCCGCGGTCGCCCTACGCGGTGGCCAAGATCTACGCCTACTGGGCCACCATCAACTACCGCGAGGCGCACGAGATCTTCGCCGCCAACGGCATTCTCTTCAACCACGAGTCGCCCCGCCGGGGCGAGAACTTCGTCACCCGCAAGATCACCCGCGCGGTGGCCGAGATCGCCGCAGGGCGGCGGGACTGGGTGTCGCTCGGCAACCTCGAGGCGCGCCGGGACTGGGGATTCGCCGGCGACTTCGTCGAGGCGATGTGGCGGATCCTGCAGGCGGAGCGTCCCGACGACTGGGTGGTCGGCACCGGCGAGGACCACTCGGTGCGGGAGTTCTGCGAGCTCGCATTCGCCGAGGTGGGCATCGAGCTCGCCTGGAGCGGCCGCGGCGTCGACGAGGTCGGGCTCGACCGGGCGACCGGCGCGAAGCGCGTCGTGGTCAACCCGCGGTACTTCCGCCCGGCCGAGGTCGACCTGCTCAAGGCGGACCCGTCGAAGGCGCGCCGCGAGCTCGGGTGGGTGCCGAAGGTCGGTTTCGAGGAGCTCGTGCGGATGATGGTGGACGCCGACGTCAAAGCTCTGGGTTCTTCGTAACGCGCCTCCGACCTCGAGGGTCGATCTTCTCGGCAACTCATTTTTCTCGCCGGGCGCGCACGCGCGCACGGCGCGAAAAATGAACGGTGGAGGGTTGCCAGGAGCACCGGCGCCGCATAGGATTCGGGCGTTTGGAGAAGCGACATGAAGATCGTGGAATGCGTGCCGAACATCTCGGAAGGCCGGCGGCCCGAGCTCTACAAGGCCGTCGCGGATGCGGCGGCGTCCGTGCCGGGCGTCAAGCTGCTCGATGTCGATCCGGGTGCCGAGACCAACCGCACGGTGATCACCTTCGTCGGCGAGCCCGAGGCGGTGCTCGAGGGGGCCTTCCAGCTCACGGCGGCGGCGCGGCGGTTGCTCGACATGCGGGACCACCGCGGCGCCCACCCGCGGATGGGGGCGGTGGATGTGTGCCCTTTCGTGCCGGTCGCCGGCGTGTCCATGGACGAGTGCGTGGAGCTCGCCCGCCGTCTCGGCGCAAGAGTGGGGGAGGAGCTCGCGCTGCCGGTGTACCTCTACGAGTTCGCCGCCAGCCGCCCCGAGCGCCGCTCGCTGGCGGCGGTCCGCAAGGGTGAGTACGAGGCCCTCGCGGCCAAGCTGGCGACCCCGGACTTCGCTCCCGACTTCGGCCCGGCGGTCTTCGTGCCGGAGTTCGGGGCGATGGTCATCGGCGCGCGCAAGTTCCTGGTCGCCTACAACGTCAACCTGAACGTCACGGACAAGCGCTGGGCCAACCGGGTCGCCTTCGACGTCCGTGAGAACGGACGCACCGTCACCGGCCCCGACGGCAGGGAGACGCGGCAGCCGGGCATGCTGCAGGCGGTGCGCGGCGTCGGCTGGTACATCCCGGAGTACGGCTGCGCCCAGGTCTCGATGAACCTGGTCGACCTCGACGTGACGCCGGTTCACGCCGCATTCGACGCCTGCGACGAGAGCGCGCGGTCGCGCGGGCTCCGGGTCACGGGCTCCGAGCTGGTCGGCCTCATTCCGAAGTCGGCGCTCCTCGACGCCGGCCGCCACTACCTCGGCCGCATGGGCCGCTCGCGCGGCCTGCCGGAGGCGGACATCATCCACGTCGCCGCTCGCTCCCTCGGCCTCGCCGAGGTCACCGGCTTCGACCCCGACGAGAAGATCATCGAGCGCATCCTGGCTCCGGAGCGGCCGCTTGCAGCGATGAGCCTGCAGGCCTTCGCCGACGAGACCTCGCGCGATTCCGCGGCCCCCGGCGGCGGCTCGGTCGCCGCGCTCGCGGGCGCGCTGGGCGCCGCCCTCGCCGCCATGGTGGCGAACCTGCCCCACCCGAAGGGGGAGTACGAGGCGGTGCGGGACGAGCTCGAAGCGGTGGCGGTCCGCGCCCAGGACCTGAAGCAGCAGCTCCTCGATGCGATCGATGCCGACACCTGGGCCTTTCAGGCTCTGGTGGAGGCCGCCAAGGTGACCGGCAGCGGCCGGGAGCGTGCGGCCCGCGAGGCGACGCTCGGTGCCGCTCGGGTGCCGCTCGGGGTCGCCGAGGCCTGCCCCGAGATCGCCGAGCTCTGCAGCCGCGCGCGGCGGCTCGGGCTCGCCGCGTCGGCCTCCGACGCCGCAGTCGGCGCCGGAATGGCGCGCGCCGCGGCGGTCGGCGCCGCCATGAACGTGCGGATCAACCTCCAGGACATGCGCGACGACCCGGAGGCCGCGTCGCTGCTCGAGCGCGCGGACCAGGCGGTCCGCGCGACCCGCGAGCGCGCGGAGGCGGTTGAAACCGCGGTGTGGGAGGCGCTCGGCGGGCGGGTCAGCGACCTGTAAAATCCGCCCCCAGTCATGGTCCGCGGTGGCGGGCTCCGGGTTAGGCTCGGGGCGAGAGGGGAAGGCATGAGCCACGACACGATCAACGGCCGCTCCCGGATCGCGGGAACGGCGGCGGTGTTTCTGGCCAGGGTCCTGGTCCCGGCCTGGCTGGCGGCGGGTGCGATCCTCAAGCTCGTGGACCTGAGCCCGAGCCACCTGCCGGCCGCCATCATCAAGTGGTTCGGCGGCAACGGCCTCGACCTGATGTTCGTGCTCCGCTTCTCGATCGCCGCCGAGCTGGTGGTGGCCGTCGCCATGGTGCTGCTGCCGACCCTCGCACGCTGGATCGGCATCATCATGCTGACCGTCTTCGTGCCGGTGCTGGTCGGGGATGTGGCTCTCGGCGCCGCGAGCTGCGGCTGCTTCGGCGCGGTCGCGGTCAACCCCTGGGTCACCCTGGTGACCGACGTCACATTCCTCCTGGGTCTGCTCGTCCTGGGCCGCGGGGAGCCGCGGCTCGCCGTGACGGCGGCCGTCGCCACCTGGAGGGTCGTCCTGGTCGGGCTCGCGACCCTGCTCGCGTTCGCCGTCTCCTTCGGGCTGCGGGCGCCGGCGGGCCCGGGCGCGCCGGCGCCCGCGGCGGCGAACGACGCAGCCGGCGCGTCACGGCCGGCCGACGGCTTCTACCTCCCGATCTATGCGGACTGGGTCGGGCGGAGCTTCCGCGAACTCGAGATCGCGGCCTGGATCAGCGGTCTGCCGGACAACCTCGAAGAGGGCCGCCAGTACGTGCTCTTCTACCGCAAGGACTGCGAGCACTGCCACGAGCTGATGGAGCTCCACTTCGCGGGCGAGCTGCCGGCGCCGACCTTGGCGGTGGCTGTGCCGGAGCGGACCGGCTACCCGACCGAGAACCTGCAGAGCTTCCCGTGCGGTGCCTGCGGAACAGCCGAGCTGCCGGCGGGGGTCGATTGGTTCCTCCAGACCCCGGTGCTGGTGCGGCTCGAAGACGGCATCGTCGGCTGTGCAGCCGAGGTCGAGGCCATGGCCCCGCAGTGTCTGGAGGCGACAGAGCCCATGCTGTCACGGGCCGAGGATGTTGCGGGCGGGGCTGTGTTATAGTATCGCGGTGTCTGTCGGAGAGTGAGAGAAATCGAGTCTCATCAAAACTGGAGGTGAAAGATGCGGAAGGTTCTGTCCCCGGCGCTGGCGGTCGTGGTGATCCTCGGATTGTCGCTCACCGGCTGCGCCACCAAGAAGTACGTCGACGAGCAGATCTCGAGCCACGGCAAGGTCACCCAGACCAAGATCCACGAGGTCCAGACCTCGGTCGAGGCGAATCAGAAGGAGATCTCGGATCTCGCCGCCAAGCAGGCCGCGCTCGAGGCGGATGTGGCGAAGCTGTCGGAGACCGCCAGGGATGCGCTGAAGCGCGCTGAGGAGGCGGGCGTCCTCGCGAAGGGCAGGTTCGTGTTCGAGGTCACCCTGACCGACAACGACGTCCAGTTCGCCTTCAGCAAGGCCGAGCTCTCTGACGCGGGTAAGGCCGCCCTCGACGCCTTCGCCGCCAAGGTGAAGGGCCTCAACCATGCCTTCGTCGAGATCCAGGGCCACACTGACAGCATCGGCAGCGACAGCTTCAACCTGAAGCTCGGCCACCAGCGCGCCGAGACCGCCATGAGGTACCTCAACGAGCAGGGCGTGCCGCTGTTCCGGATGAACGTGATCTCCTACGGCGAGTTCAAGCCGATCGCAGACAACGAGACCAAGGAGGGCCGCGCCCAGAATCGTCGCGTGACCCTGATCGTGATGGAATAGCGAGCACCCGCTCGTCATCTCGGCGCCCGGGCTTCGGCCCGGGCGTTTTCTTGTACCGCCGCTGGATTGCACCCGCCGCCGCGGACTGGCGTCCGCGGCACGCGTCCTCCGGACCTCGGCTCTCCGAGAGCCGGGCTCTCGTCGAGCCTCCGTCCCTCGTCCGCTGTGCGGCTGCGCCGCACGGCGGACATTGCGCGAAAGGCGCTGCCGTGGCGCGCTCGGTTTTTTCCCCGCCCCCGCCCCCCTCCCACCCACCCTCGGAAAATCGTCGCGCGCGACGCGCGGCGATTTTCCGAGGAGCAGGAGTTTCTGACCTGGCGCCGGGGTCACTTTGGCGACTCAGCGCCTATGGGGACTTCCTTGTGGCTTCCCTGGCGATTCAGTCGGGGTGGGTGGGAGGCAAATCGGAAATCCGAAATCCAAAATCCGAAAACGCACCCCCTCCCACCTGTAAAATGAATCCGGACCTCGCACCAATGGCCACCGGCGTGACGCCGTACCCGATCCTCGCGGTGCTCGGCCCAGCGCGGGCCTCTGCCGAGGAGTGCGCGGTGGCCGAGCGGGTCGGCGCGGCGGCGGCCGCGGCCGGCTGGGTCGTGCTGACCGGAGGAGGGCCTGGCGTCATGGAAGCGGCG
>JALOKS010000139.1 GCA_025456385.1 Thermoanaerobaculales bacterium
TACTTCCAGATCGGTCTCGCGATCCTGCTCGGCGTCCTGGTGCACGCGCTGCCGCGTCCGGAGGGCAACCTCTTCCAGATCACCGGCGACCCGGAGCGCCGCCTCGCGGCGCAGGCCGGGGAGGGTTTCAGCCTCAGCGACTGGGAGGGTGCGGACGGGGCCTACCGGCTCGAGGCGACGGCCGCGGTCGAGGAGCCCGGCATCATTCTCGCCGCCGCCGCGGCCGCGCTCGGCGACGATGTCGAGGTCGGCTACGTCAACGGCCTGTCGCCGAAGGCCTTCCGCTTCCTCGCGGTGCTCGCGGCGCTGGTCTTCCTGTTCGTGGTCGAGCCGATCCCGCTCGAGGTCACGGCCGTCATGATCGGCGTCCTGCTGGTCGGCTTCGGCATCGTCGACCTCACCGACGCCTGGGCCACCTACATGCACCCCGTGGTCGTCTTCATCATGTGCTGCCTGATCTTCGCCATCGCCCTCGAGAAGGCGGAGCTCACCGAGCGCCTCAGCCACGCGGTGGCGCGGCGGGCGGGGACCAGCGTCACCCGCTTCACCTTCCTGCTCGCCATCAGCCTCGGCATGGCATCGACCGTCATGCACGACGCCGCGGCGACGGCGATCGGCATCGCGACCATGATCCCGCTGATGCGCGCGGCGGGGGTGCAGCCGAACACCAACACCGCGCGCTTCATGCTGCTGTCGATCGCCTTCGCGGCCTCCTGCGGCGGCATGGGCACCCTCGTCGGAGGCGGCCGCTGCATGGTCGCCGCCGCCTTCCTCAAGGAGCTCACCGGCATCGAGATCAGCTTCTTCGACTGGATCAAGTTCGCCCTCCCGCTCGCCGTCGTCACGGTGCCGACGGCGGTGACGGTCGTCTACCTCGTCTACCGCCCCGACCCGACGATCCAGCTCCCGCGCTACGACGGCGAGATGGGCCCGTGGACGCGCCTGCAGAAGCAGACGGCGCTGGTGCTCGGGGCGATCTTCCTGCTGTGGCTGACCAAGGGTCTGCACGGCATCGACTACTCGATCACCGGCATGGCCGGGGTCGCGGTCCTGGTCGCCATCGGGGTCCTGCGCTGGCGCGACATCCACGAGAACCTCGAGTGGGGCACCGCCCTCTTCATCTTCGGCGGCGGCATCTGCCTCGGCCTCGCCATGGCCTCCTCCGGCGCCGCCTCCTACTTCGCCTACCTCTTCTTCCCGCTCGTCGAGGGCAAGGGCTGGCTGGTCCTCCTCGGCGGCGTCTGCGTCTTCGGCGCCCTCGTCACCAACGCCATGGCCAACGTCGCCGCCGCCGCCCTCATCCTCCCCATCGTCATCCCCCTCGCCCAGCTCGAAGGCGTCGACCCGCGGGTCCTCGCCCTCGGCCTCGCCTGCGCCACCTCCTTCGCCATGATCCTCGTCATCGGCTGCCCGCCCAACGCCATCGCCTACTCCTACCGCCAGTTCAGCTCCTTCGACCTCACCAAGGCCGGGCTGGTGGCGACCCCCGTGCTGCTCCTCCTGCTGCTGGTTTCCGCCGGCATCTGGTGGAGTATTCTCGGGCTGCTCTAGGAGGTCTGCCATGCTCAAGCTTCCCATCGACATCCTCATCGTCGACGACGAAAGGGACTTCGTGGAGATGCTGTCGCTGCGCCTGACCGAGGCCGGCCACCGCGTGCGCGGCGCCTTCGACGGCGAGGCCGGCCTCGCCGCCCTCGCCGAGGCCGAGTGCGACGTCGTCATCCTCGACATCCGCATGCCCGGCAAGGACGGCATCTCGGTGCTGAAGACGATCAAGAACATCCACCCGGTCGTCGAGGTCATCCTCCTCACCGGCCACGGCACCATCGACACCGCGGTCGAGGGCCTCAAGTCCGGGGCCTTCGACTACGTCCAGAAGCCGGCCCGCTTCGAGGAGCTGCTCGGCAAGCTCGAGGCCGCCCGCCTCCGCAAGGCCGAGCAGGAGGAGCGCATCCGCCGCGCCGAGGCGCGCATCCTGATGCGCAAGAGCGGCGACATCTGAGGCCGTCCGTGGAGGCCCGCTACGAGCAGCTGTTCCGCCGGATGGCCCTCACCGGCCTCGCGGTGGCTCTGATCCCGCTCTACCTGGTGGGGGTGGCGATCTACATCTACTTCGCCTCGACCCAGGAGCAGAACCAGCGCGCCCAGCTGCAGAACCTGGCGATCAACCGCACCAGCGCCGTGCAGCTCTTTCTCGACGAGCGGATCGGCATGCTCGAGGCCCTCTTTCTCGACGAGCGGATCGGCATGCTCGAGGCCCTGGCGCAGACCGCCGACCTCGGCACCCTGACACGGCCGGGCGAGCTCGCCAAGATCCTGGAGATTCTCAATCGGCGCCAGCACAGCTTCGTGGACCTCGGGATCATCGACGCAGAGGGCGACCACCTCGCCTACCACGGCCCCTTCGCGCTCGAGGACCGCAACTACGGCTCCGAGCCCTGGTTCGAGGAGGCGGTGCTGCGCGGCGTGCACGTCAGCGACGTCTTCCTGGGGTTCCGGCGGGTGTCTTCCTGGGGTTCCGGCGGGTGCCGCACTTCGTCATCGCCGTGCGTCGCGACGACCAGCCGAGCCCGTGGGTTCTCCGCGCGACCATCGACTCCGAGGTCTTCACCCGGCTCGTCCGCAGCGGTCAGATCGGCCTGACCGGCGACGCGTACATCGTCAATCGCGAGGGTCTCTACCAGACGCCCCCGCGCTTTGGCGGCGAGATCCTCGGTGCGGCGCCCTTCGGGACCAGCATCGCCCCGCCCGGCGTCAACGTCGTGTCGCGCAGGACGACCGACGGGCGTCGCATCCTCACCGCCTTCGCCTGGCTCACGACCAAGGACTGGCTGCTGGTGATCGACCGCGATCCCACCGAGCCGGCGACGCCGCTGCGCGAGGCGCGGCGCATCGAGCTCGCCGCCCTGCTGATCGCGTCGCTGCTGGTCGGCGGCGCGGTGGTCTTCCACACCCGCCAGCTGGTGGCGCGGCTCGCCGCCGAGGACCGCAGCCGGGTCGCCGCCGAGGCGCAGCTCGCGCACTCCGCCCGGCTGGTGTCGCTCGGGCGGATGGCGGCCGGGGTCGCCCACGAGATCAACAACCCGCTCGCCGCCATCGGCGAGCTCGCCGGCCTCATGGAGGACCTGATCGACGATCAGTTCCTGGCCAGCTCACCGCACGCCAGGCTGTTTCAGGACAACGTCCGCAAGATCCAACAGCACGTCGACCGCACCCGCGGCATCACCCACCGCATGCTCGGCTTCGCGCGCCGCATGGAGCCGCACCAGGACATGGTCAACGTCAACGACATCGCCAACGAGGCGCTGTCGTTCATCGAGCGCGAGGCCTCGTTCAGGCAGGTCGAGCTCATCCGCCAGCTCGACGCCGACCTGCCGATGATCAAGAGCGACCGCGCGCAGCTCCAGCAGGTTTTCCTCAACCTCCTGAACAACGCACTCGATGCGGTGGAGGACGGCGGCCGCATCATGGTCACGAGCCGGGCGGTCGCCGACTCGGTGCTGGTGATGGTCGAGGACGACGGCTGCGGCATCCCGGAGGAGCTGCACGACCGCATCTTCGATCCTTTCTTCACGACCAAGGCCCCCGGTGAGGGCAGCGGCCTCGGGCTCTCGATCTGTCATACGATCATGAAGGGGCTCGGAGGCTCGCTGAGCTTCGACAGCGCCCCGGGCGAGGGCACGGTGTTCCGGGTGCGCCTGCCCCGGACTCCGGTGTGAGCGCCCGCGGACCGGGAAAGGAGAGCGATTCGATGGCCCTGCGAGTGCTGGTGGTCGACGACGAGGAGGACTTCCTGCGCTCGATCGTCATGCGGATCGAGCTCCGCGGCTATGAGGCCCACGGGGTCACCAGCGGCGATGAGGCGCTCCAGTATCTCAAGGAAAACCCGGCGGCGGTGGACGTCGTCCTGCTCGACATCAAGATGCCCGGCCTGGGAGGCCTCGAGACCCTGCGCGAGATCAAGAGCTGCTGCCCGTCGATCGAGGTGATCGTCGTGACCGGGCACGCTTCGCAGGAGTTCAGCCGGCGCGGCCGCGAGCTCGGCGCTTTCGACTATCTCATCAAGCCCATCCGGCTCGAGGCGATCCTCGAGCGCATCGAGGCCGCGCGGCGCCACCACCGGGGCGCGGACGCCGACGGGTGAGGCGACGCGGCGACGGCACGGGCCACCCATGAGCGAGGCGGAGCAGCCCCGTGTCCTCCTGGTGGACGACGAGGCGGACTTCCTCGCCAGCCTCGGCCAGCGGCTGAACCTGCGCGGCCTGCCGACCCTGATGGCGGCCAGCGGCAGCGAGGCGCTCGCGATCCTCGGCCGCGAGCCGGTGGACGTCGTTGTGCTCGATGTCCGCATGCCGGGCATGGACGGCATCGAGACGCTGCGCAGGATCAAGGAGAGCCATCCCCGCGTCGAGGTCGTCATGCTCACCGGCCACGCCGACCTCGAGTCCTCGATCGAGGGCATGCGGTTCGGCTTCTTCGACTACCTCACCAAGCCGGTGCAGCTGCAGCAGCTGATCGCCAAGATCGAGGAGGCCTCCAGGCGACGGCTCGGAGAGCCGATCGAGGGGCACGAGACCTTCACCGACAAGCTCCAGCAGCACATGATCGTCGCCGATCGGCTCGCCTCGCTCGGCGAGCTCGCGGCGAGCATCGCCCACGAGATCAACAACCCGCTCGCCGTGATCTCCGAGTCGGCGGGCTGGCTGCGGTCCCGCGCCGCCCGCCCGGAGCTCGGCGAGGCAGAGCTCCGAGGGTCGGTCGGGCTCGCCCTCGACAAGATCGAGGCCGCGGTCGACCGCGCGGCCCGGATCGCCCAGAACTTCCTGCGCTTCGCCCGCGCCCCCGACGCCGTCGTCCGCGAGATCGACCTCAGGGAGCTCGCCGCGGAGGTGCGCGACCTGAGCTTCCGGGGGGCCAGGCTCAACAACATCGAGATCGAGGTGACGGCGAGCCCGGACGGCGAGACCTCGCTGGTCTCCGACCCCTACCAGCTGCGGCAGGTGCTCCTCAATCTGGTCACCAACGCGCTCCAGGCGATCGGGCGGGACGGGCGGGTCGAGATCAAGGTCGGTGGCGGGCCAGAGCAGGTCTCGATCGCGGTGATCGACGACGGGCCGGGCATTCCGGATGAGCACATCGAGCGGATCTTCGAGCCCTTCTTCACGACCAAGAAGGAGGGGCACGGCACCGGCCTCGGCCTGGCGGTGTCGCGCGGGATCGTGGAGAAGCTCGGCGGCCGCATCGAGGTCGAGAGCCGCCCGGGTGCCGGGTGCACCTTCCGCGTGGTGCTGCCGCGGCACCGGGATTGAGGAGGCGTGATGGCGATCAAGGTGCTGCTCGTCGACGACGAGACGAGCTTCGTGGAGACCCTCAAGCGGCGGCTGACCCTCCGCAGGCTCGAGGTGCTGACGGCCGCCAGTGCCGCCGAGGCCCTCGCCCTGCTCTCCGAGCAGGAGCCGGACGTCGTGGTCCTCGATGTCCGCATGCCCGGCATGAGCGGCATCGAGGCCACCCGCGAGATCCGGCGCACCCATCCGACGGTGGAGGTCATCCTGCTCACGGGTCATGCGAGCCTCGAGGCGTCGATGGAGGGGATGACCATGGGCGCCTTCGACTACCTCCTGAAACCGGTCAGCATCGACGAGCTGATCTTCAAGATCGAGGACGCCCACCGGCGCCGGAACCTGCGCCGTGCGGGGACGGAAGGCGAGCCGGGCGGTCCCGACGGCCACGGCGGGGGCGGCGGGTGAGGGTGCCCGGCCGCGGACGCGAGGCCCGATGACGGCGGTCGGCCGTGCTCCTTGAGCGTCTCCGGGGCTGGCTGCGAAGGCGGGCGCCGCAACCCGCTCACGGCGCCGGTGACGACGGAACCTCCCTCTTCCGAGAGCGCTACCACGCACTGCGGCTCCTGCTCGCGGCGAACAACAAGGCCCTCGACACGATGGCCGAGATGGAGCTGGCGGCGCGCGCCGAGGAGCCGTTCGGCATGGCCTTCGTGCACTCGCGCTGCACGGCGGTCGGGGTCAGCGTCTACGCCATGGTCCGCCACCTCGACGAGCTGGCGCCCGGGAGCTATCCGGAGCTCTTCCCGGCCCTGAGCGCGATCCAGGACCGGATCCGCGAGGCGGTCGCCGGTCGGAAGCCACGTCGCGAGGCTCCCCTGGTGGTGCCGCTCGCCGCGGTCGATCGCGGTTGGACGCCGGATGTCGGCTCCAAGATGGCGACGCTCGGCGAGGCGGCCGGGCTGCTCGGCCTCAACGTCCCTCCCGGCTTCGTCATCACCGGCGCGGCTTACGAGCTGCTGCTCGCGCACAACGACCTGCAGCCCGAGATCGACCGCCTGATCCAGACCTCGGACAGCGACGAGCCGGCCGAGATCTTCGCCTTGAGCTCGCGGCTGCGGCAGCTCGTCGTCCACGCCGAGGTGCCGGCCGCGCTCGCCGACGCGATCGCCGGAGCCTACGAGGCCCTGGCCGCCGCCGTCGGCAGCCGGCCGGCGATCGCCCTGCGCTCGAGCGCGGTCGGCGAGGACAGCGCCGAGGCGTCCTTCGCCGGCCAGTACGCGACCGAGCTCAACATCCGCCCCGAGCACCTCGTCGACGCCTACCGCCAGGTCGTCGCCAGCAAGTACAGCCCGCAGGCCATGCAGTACCGGCTGCAGCGCGGCCTGCGCGACGACTGGCTCGCGATGTGCGTCGGTTGCATGGCCATGGTCGACGCCCGCGCCGGCGGCGTCGCCTACACCGCCAACCCCGGCGATCCGACCGACCGCCGGGTCGTCATCAGCGCGGCCCTGGGCCTGCCGAAGGCGGTCGTGGACGGCCGCTTCGTCGCCGACGAGTTCATCCTCTCCCGCGAGCGCCCCGTCCGCCTCGCGGCTCGGCACATCGCCGCCAAGCCCGGACGCCTGACCCTCGACCCCGCAGAGGGCGTCGTCCGCGAGGAGGTCGTCGGCGCGCAGCAGACGGCCCCGGCCGTGAGCGACGCCGAGGCCGTGTCCGTGGCCGAGATCGCGCTCGCGCTCGAGGACCACTTCGGCGGCCCCCAGGACATCGAGTGGGCGGTCGATCCCGACGGTGAGGTGGTGGTGCTGCAGAGCCGCCCGCTGCAGCAGGTGGCGGCGGCAGCCCCAGGGGCCGAGCTCGCCGGCGTCTCGCCGCTGCTCGCGGGCGGCCTCTGCGTGAGCCCGGGCGCCGCCGCGGGCCGGGTCAGTCGAGTCGAGCGCGACAGCGACGCGCTGCGTTTCGGCGACGGGGCGGTGCTGGTGGTGCAGCACCCCCTGCCGCGGTGGGCGGCACTGCTGCCCCGGGCGGCAGCCGTGGTCGCCGCCGGGGGCGGCATCGCCGGCCACCTCGCCACCGTCGCCCGCGAGTCGGGGGTGCCGGCCCTGTTCGGGCTCGCCGGCGCCGAGGCCCTCGAGGAAGGCCTCGAGATCACGGTCGACGCGAGCGGCCGGGCCCTCTACCCGGGCCGGATCGATGCGCTGCTGGGGGCCGAACGCCGCCACGCCTCGGCGATCGCGGGAAGCCCGGTCCACGCCACTCTGCTCGACGCCCTGGCGCTGATCGCGCCGCTCAACCTCCTCGACCCGAGCGACGTCTCGTTCCGACCCGCATCCTGTCGCACCCTGCACGACATCACCCGCTTCTGCCACGAGAAGGCGGTGCGGGAGATGTTCGACTTCGGCCGCCAGCACCGTTTCCCGAAGCACGAGAGCAAGCAGCTCTACCACAACGTGCCGATGCAGTGGTGGGTGCTCGACCTCGAGGACGGCTTCAACCGCCCGCTCACCGGCAAGTACGTCCGCCTCGCGGACATCGGCTGCCGGCCGATGCTGGCCCTCTGGCGCGGCATGGTGGCGGTTCCCTGGGAGGGCCCGCCGGCGATGTCCGGCCGCGGCTTCGCCTCGGTCCTCTTCGAGGCGACCGCGAACCCGGCCCTGGCGACGCCCTTCCGCAAGCCCTACGCGCAGCAGAACTACTTCATGATCTCGAGCACCTTCATGAACCTGCAGTCCCGCTTCGGCTTCCACTTCGCGGCGGTGGAGACGGTGGCGGGCGAGCGCGATCACGAGAACTACCTCGGCTTCTCCTTCAAAGGCGGGGCCGCCGACCTCGAGCGGCGAGCCGGCAGGGTCGCCATGATCTGCGAGATCCTCGAAGAGCGGGGCTTTGCCGTCGAGGCGCGGGAGGACCACGCGACCGCCCGCCTCGCCGGGCTGCCGGCGGCCGTGATGGAGCGGCAGCTCGAGCTCGTCGGCTACCTCATCATGCACACCCGGCAGCTCGACATGATCATGAACGACCCCGCCGTCGTCGCCCACTACCGGGCCAAGATCGTCGCCGACCTCGAGCGGATCGCGAGCGGCGAGCCGGGCGCGGGCGGCTGAGCGCGCGGGCCGGCGGCGCCGGAAAGATCCGGCACGGCGGGCAGGTTGCACCTGGGTGATGAGCAGGGGCGCGTCGCCGAACCGCGGGTGTGACCGGGTGCCCAACGAGGCGCTCGCCGAGGCCCTGTTCGCGCTCTCCGAGGCCGAGCCGCCGGGCGACCGGCGCCTGGCCCTGCTGCGCGCCGGCTACGCGGCCTTCGACACCGCGGGCGGCGCGCGCCCGGCCGCCCTCGCGGACGCCCCGGACTGGCTCCGGCCGCTCATCGAGCAGCTCGCCGCCTGCCGCGGCGCGGACGCGGTGGCGGCCGCCGTCGGCCGCCTGGCGGGGGGCCGGCCGCTGCGCCCGCGGGCCACCCGTTCGGGCTTCCTGGCGCGGTCCGCGATCGCCGAGATCCTGCGCCGGGGGCCGTCCGAGCTCCATCCCCGCCGCCTGCGCGGCGCCTGCCACTGGCACACCCACGACTCCGACGGCAAGGCGGCGCTCGCTGCGATGGCGCGCGCCTGCGCTGAGAAGGGCCACGCCTGGTCACTGGTCAGCGACCACTCGCGGGGCCTCGAGGTGGCCTCGGGCCTCGATCGCGAGGGCCTGCGCCTGCAGCGCGGGCGGATCGCGCGCTGGAACCGCGAGCGCGGGGACGAGCACCGCGTCTTCCAGGGCCTCGAGGTCGAGGTCCTCGCCGACGGCACCCTCGACGTGCCGCACGGCGAGCGGCTGGAGGTTTCCTGTGTGCTCGCCGCCGTGCACAGCCACTTCGACCCCGACCGCGACCAGACCGACCGCCTGCTGCGCGCGGTGGCGACTCCTGGGGTGCACGTCCTCGCCCACCCGCGCGGCCGCCACTTCCACCACCGGCAGGGCCTCCGGGCGCGCTGGGAGAAGGTCTTCGCGGCCTGCGCGGACCACGGCGTCGCGGTCGAGATCAACGGCTTCCCGCGCCGCCAGGACCTCGACGCGGACCTCGCGCGGGTGGCGGTCGCGGCGGGCTGCGACCTGATGCTCGGCTCGGCGGGCTGCGACCTGATGCTCGGCTCCGATGCCCACGCCGTGCCCCACCTCGAGTTCGACGCCTACGCGGCGGCGATCGCGATGGCCGCCGAGGTGCCGCGGCAGCGGGTGCTCAACGTCCGCCACGCCGACGAGTTCGAGGCCTGGCTCAATGATCGTTAGAACTTTGAACCTCAGAACGTTCCGCCCACCCATCTGAACCACAGAGGCACGGAGAACACAGAGAAGCCACAGAGAGAGGTCACGATCTCAGAACACGATGCTCTCTGGATGGTCCTGCGATGAGTCTGAACCCCCTCTGTGCGGCTCAGTGACCTCTGTGCCTCCGTGGTGCGGTGGATTCCTCGAACCGTTTGGCATGAACGACCCCGAGGGGGCGATGTCGCGGACGCGCCGCCCGCTCCCTGCCCCGCCAGCTGTCACGGTCACTGCCCTCTGCAGCTGCCACTGCCATCTGCCGCTGTTACTGAACCTGAATCCGAGCACCGAGACGGGCACGGGTCGTTTCCGATGCCTCCGTCCCATGCGACTCCGGATGAGCCGACCCTTCCAACGTTCAAACGGAACGCCGTGGTCGTCTAGTACAGCGGGAACCTCGCGGTCAGGGCGTGGACCTCGGCCTTGACGGCCTCCATCTCGGCGTTGAAGGCCGCCATCGTAGCCTCGTCCCCGGTGTCCTCGTCGGCGCGGAGGACGCGGTCGATGAGCCCGGCGATGGTTG
>JALOKS010000140.1 GCA_025456385.1 Thermoanaerobaculales bacterium
CCCGGATCGCCGCCGAGGGCATAGGCGCAGGCCAGGTTGTACTGCGGCAGCGGGCGGTCCGGCAGCATGCTCACCAGCTCGTGGCCGACCCGCACCGCCCGCGCCCAGTCCTGGCGGTGGTAGGCCTGGTCGAACTCGCGCTGCGCGCCCCTCAGCTTCGCCGGGCTCTCGGCCGCGGCGTTCGCCGCCACCAGCACCGCGAGCACCAGGCCTGAGACGATCCGAAGACTCGGCCTCCGAGAGCTCGCCAGCTTCAAACGTGCCTCCACGCGTCGCGGCCACAGGCGCCGCCAGGGAGAGATACGCCGCCGCTGCCGCCAGGTTGCCGCCCTCCGCTGCGCGGTCCGGCGCGCTCGTGGATAATGGCCGCTGCCGGCGGCGGCGCCGGCGGCGGAGGGCCGCGTGAGTGGGGCGACTCGGACCGACAGCCCGGGCGGGGGCCGATGAGCGCGGCCTTCGGCGCCGTCTTCGCGGCCGCGGCAGCCGCCATCGCCGCGATCTTCGCGGTGGTGATCGGAGCCGGCCTGCTGGTTCGGCGCGGCGTGATCACCCAGCCGCACATCGACGCCCTCTCGTCGGTCACCGTGACCGTCCTCCTGCCGTGCCTGATCTTCGCCAAGATCACGGAGACCCTCGAGCCCTCCTCGCAGCCCGGCTGGTGGGCGCTGCCCCTGGCCGGCATCGCGATGGCGCTCGTCGGCACCGCGCTCGGCGCCCTCGCATTCGCGGGGACCCTGCGCGAAAAGAGGAACCTGCTGCCCGTCGCCGGCATGCAGAACGCCGGCTACCTGGTGCTGCCGGTCGGGCTGGCGCTCTACCCCGAGCGTTTCGACGCCTTCGCGCTCTACGTCTTTCTCTTCATCCTCGGCTACAACCCGGTGCTGTGGAGCCTCGGCAAGGTGCTGGTCACCGGCTCGAAGGAGCGGCCGTTCGAGTGGCGAGACCTCGTCACGGCGCCGCTCTGCGCGAGCCTCCTCGCGATTGCGGTCAGCCTCAGCGGCGGGGCGGCTCTGCTGCCGCGGCCCCTGGTCGTCGCCATCGACCTCGTCGGCACCGCGGCGGTGCCGATGGCGACTCTGGTGCTCGGGGCGGTGCTCGGCAGCGTCGCCTTCAGCCTGCGCTCGCACGTCGCCGACGCGTTGCGGACGATGAGCGTCAAGTACGTGCTGCTCCCCGCTCTCACCGCCGGCGTGCTGCTGCTCACCGAGCTGCCGCGTGCCAACCCGCTCCTCGCCGAGCTGCTGGTGATCGAGGCGGCCTCGGCGCCGCCGGTGGCGGTCATCCTGCAGGCGCGCACCTGGGGCGGGGACGAGCAGACGATCGGCGGCATCATGCTGCTCTCCTACGCCGCCTGCGCCGTGACCCTGCCGGCGTGGATCGCGGCGTGGCGGCTGATTGCGGGATGAGAATGGCAGGCGGTTGAGTTTTGAATTTTGAATTTTGAATTCTGAGACTTGCGGTCTCGGTTTTGAGGTCTTCGGTCTTTCCTGCACGGAGTCGGGAGTTCAACGCTGAAACGTCGCACGCGGCGACCTTGAACCTTCACACGTTCCGACCTCAGCCTCTGGCTACTGCACCGAGAAGCTGACGGTGACGATGTAGTAGACCGCGACCGGCTCGCCGTCGAGGGTGGCCGGCTCGAAGCGCCAGGAGGACACCGCCTCCACGGCAGCCTCGGTGAGGCCGGAGGGCAGGCCCTTGAGCACCCGGACGTTGGTGACCTCGCCCCGGGTGTCGATGACGGTCTGCAGGATGACCACCCCCTGCACCCGGGCGTGCCGCGCCTCCTCCGGGTAGTGCGGCTCGGGGGCGTAGAGGCGCCTCGGCGCGACCACGTCGCCGCTGATCTGGAGCGGGCCGAAGGACGGGCCGGGCGGGCCGTCGGGGACGCCGAGCGCCTGCCCGATCTCCGCGGCGTCGGGCTCGGCGACGAGCAGGGTCTCGTCGAGAATGAGCGGCTCGGGGTCCTGCGGGCTCGGGTCCGGCACCGGGATGCGGCGCGCCTCGGGTCTGGCGGCGGGCCGCTCCTGCGGCGGCCGCCGCGGCGGTGCGAGCTGGACCTGCTTGAGTCGGTACACACGCGGCGCGCTGGCCGCGCGCAGGATCCGCTCCTCGACCAGGGAGGGGAAGACGATCGCGAACAGCGCGAGGTGGAGCGCGAGCGCCAGCCCAAGTGCCAGTCGGGCGCGCCGCCGCCTCGCGGTCCGCTCCTCCCCGTCACGCTGCAGAACGGCCGGATCGAGGGCGTTGTACGCCCGCCCCCAGCGTCGCTGGCGAGCGTCCTGGAGCCTGCTCTCCCCGATCCTCATCGCCGCCCTTCCGGCGCGAACGCGCCACGACCGGAGCTTACGCCGGCGGCTGCTTCCCGGTTACGGCGTCGCCGTCAGGGCCCGCCGCAGGCTCCCCGGCGAACGCCTCCAGGGCTTCGGCCGGCAGCGCGAACCAGCGCAGGCCCTCGAGATCCGCCGGCAGCTCCGGGTGGGAGTCCGGCGGCGGCGAGTCGCTCCCTGCCGCCGCGAAGATCCGCCGCGCCTCGTCGAGGTAGGCCTCGAGCGCGGACTCGGGCTCCCTGAGGCCTGAGGAGCGGTAGGACAGGCCGGACTCCGTGAAACGGAGCGCGTCCAGCCCGAGCTGCGTCCAGCCGGCCTGTGCGCGGTGGCGCCACGCGCCGCGCTCGACGTCGAAGCGGTAGTGCGGCAGCAGGCGCCAGCCGTGCTCGGCGACGAGGTGCACCGCCTCGACGATGTAGCGGAAGACCGCCTCCGAGATGAAGTAGTTGAAGTTGACCCGCACCCAGCCCGGCTTGATGCCCTCGCAGCCGCCTGCGATCGCCTCGCGGAAACGGGTCGAGCGCGCCATGTCGATGGCCAGCAGCCGGTGCCCGTAGGGCCCGGCGCAGGAGCAGCCGCCCCGCGCCTGGATGCCGAACAGGTCGTTGAGCAGCGCGACCACGAAGTTGTGGTGGAGGAAGCGCTCGCCGTGGCGGATCAGGAAGGAGACGATCGACAGGCGCTGAGCCTCCCGGTTGCCGAGGATCCTGATCGTGGGGCTGGTCGACCAGGACTCGATGGCCCGGGTGACGAAGGAGCGCTCGAGGGCCTCGATCGTCGTCTCGCCGACCGCCGACTTGAGCTTGAAGACGAGGCCGGCGCGGATCGACTCGATGATCGCCGGCGTGCCGCCCTCCTCGCGGAGCTCCGGGTCGCGCAGGTAGCTGTGGCCGGAGGCGCTGACGTACGACACGGTGCCGCCACCGGGGACCGTCGGGACGCGATTGGTGACCAGGGCCCGCTTGACCACGAGCACGCCGGGCGTCCCGGGCCCGCCCACGAACTTGTGGGGCGAGATGAAGATGGCGTCCTTGGCGGCGCGCGGGTCGGGCTCCGGCCCGCGGGGGTTCATTTCGATCGCCACGTAAGGAGCGGCGGCCGCGAAATCCCAGAAGGCCAGCGCGCCGTGCCGGTGCAGCGTGACCGAGATCGAGTGCGTGTCGGAGACGATGCCGGTCACGTTGGATGCCGCCGAGAAGCTGCCGATCTTGAGGAGTCGGCTGCGATGGGCCTCGAGCTCGCGCACGAGGTGGGCTTCATCGATGCGGCCGTCGCGGTCCTCGTCGATCACCACGACGTCGGCGATGGTTTCCCGCCACGGGATCTCGTTCGAGTGGTGCTCGTAGGGCCCGATGAAGACCACCGGCCGTTCCCCGGGCGGGATCGCTGCCGCGAGCCCGTAGCGCGCGTCGAGGTCCGCCGGAAGCCGCAGGTTCAGGATCTCGATCAGCTTGTTGATCGCTCCGGTGGCGCCCGAACCGCTGAAGATGACGACGTCCTCGGCGCTGCCGTTGACCGCCTCCAGGATCGCCCGCCGGGCGTCCTCGCGGAAGCGCGTCGTCTGCAGGCCGGTCGCCGAGGTTTCGCTGTGGGTGTTGGCGTACAGCGGCATGACCTCGTCGCGGATGAAGTCCTCGATGAAATCGAGGGATCTACCCGAAGCGGTGTAGTCGGCGTAGGTCACGCGGCGCACGCCGAAAGGCCCGGCGACCGCGCGGTCGTGGCCGATGATCCCGGCGCGGATCGCCTCGATCAGAGGGTTCGCCTGCCTCTCCATGACTTTTCCGGTGGGTGCCTCACCGCGGCGCGTCGCCCGTGCCGCCCCCGTCGCAACCGGCGGCGGCGGGCGCTCATTCCCCCGTGACCCTGCTCACCGCCACCGCTCCGCCGCGGGCCTGGTCGTGAGCCCTGCCCCGGGCTTTCGGCTACAATGGATCCCGCAAGCCAGCCGTCGAATCCGCTGCGAGCGACGGAAAGGAGCCCCCGATGACGCCGCGAGACAACAGGCAGGCCCCGGACGACCAGCAGCACGCCTCCTTCAGGCGCCGCAAGTACCTCGTCGACAGCCGCATGCAGCTCGCGTCCACGGTCAAGGTCGCGGGCCTCGTGCTGATCCTGCTCATCATCCTCAACGTCGTGCTCGGCTGGCAGAACCTCGCCGAGACCAGGCGGATCATCAGCACCAACCCCCACCTCAGCGAGCAGATGCGCACCACCGAGGTGCGCAACATGGCGATCCTGGCCGCCATCTCCCTGATCATCCTCGCCATGGTGGTCGTGCGCTCGATCATGATCACCCACCGCACGGCGGGCTCGATGCACAAGCTCATCGACCATCTCGAGCAGGTGGCCGCCGGCCACTACAACCTGACCCTGCGCCTGCGCCGCGACGACACGCTGCTGCCGATGGAGGACTCGTTCAACAAGATGGCCGCCGCCCTGCGGCGCCGGGCCCAGGACGACGCGAAGGCGCTCACCAAGCTCGCCGACGAGGTCGCCTCGCACGGCAACCCGGTCGACGCGGAGATGGTCCGCCGCATCGCCGACGCCCGGGCGCGGCTCGCCGAGTAGGCGGCCGCCGCCCGGCTCACTTCGTCTTCGGCGGGAAGTCCGCGAGCAGCTTCTTGACGGTCCTCTCGACCTGATCGCCCGGCGGGTTGGCACTCCGAATCGTCTTCTCGAGCCTGCCGGTCCACACCAGCTTCCGGGTCCGCGCGTCGACGATGTCGAGCACCAGGGTGCCCTCGGAGTACTCGCGGGCCTGGGCGTAGCCGTAGTCGTAACCGCCCCAGGAGCCGTAGCCCCAGGGTGACGACGCTCCGTAGACCACCCAGTCGATCCGAAGTTCCTTTTCGAGGCCCAGGTAGTAGGTCAGCAGGAGGTCGGTCTGCGGCGGCGCCGGCGACGGCTCGAAGCCCTTTTCGGCGAGCACCTCCTCGGTGACCCGCTGCAGCCGGATCCGCAGGTGCTCGGGCAGCTCCGCGTCCGCAGAGCCTTCGCGCGACAGCCAGGCGTAGGTGGTGAACGCCGAGAAGTCGACGTTCTCATCGTGGTCGGAGATGACCTTCGCCCAGACGGACGCGGCCACGCCGACGAGCAGGCAGGCGAGGAGGACGCGGACCCCATTCATGATCTTCACAGCCATCTCCCTTCGCGGCGCCACAGGGTAGCAGAACGGCTCGCCCGAGGACCGCCACCCGGGACGGCCGTGCCCGCTGCGGGGCTCCTCCGGGGCGAGCTCGACCGCCCACCCCCGCGTGCCGACCCCGAGCCGTCGGCAGCTTGCACGACGGTGGCGGCGGAGGCCCACGCCGCCGGTTGCGGGGGGTGTTCGTCGCGGACCCCGGCGGCACCCCCCGGGGAGGAGCCGCGGGCCGAGGTCGAGGACCCGGCGCGGGAGCCCGGACGGGCGGAGAGCGACCGCCTCCGGGCACGACAACGGCTGTCAGCGGTTGATCGCGGCGAAGAGCGCCTCGAACTGAGCGGTCAGCCGGTGGCTGCGGGCGAGGAACGGCAGCGGCTTCGCCGCCTGGTGCGACTCCCGCACCTTGACCGAGGCGGCGATGAAGGGCTCGAGGATCGGCAGGCCCTCCGCCCGGAGCTCGCTCACGAGGCGCTGCGGCAGCCGCGCGCGGGCCTGGTACTGGTTGACAACGATGCCGCCGACCTCGAGCTGGGGGTTATGGTCCTCCCGCACCTCGCGCACGCTCTCGAGCAGGCCGTAGAGGGCGCGGCGCGAAAAATCGTCGCAGTCGAAAGGGATCAGGCAGCGGCGGCCGGCGATCAGAGCGGACAGGGTGTAGAAGCCGAAGGCGGGCGGCGTGTCCAGGAACACCGCGTCGTAGCCCTCGAGCTCGTTCAGAGCATCGCGCAGCTTGTAGATCTTGTACTTGGCCTCGAGCTTGCCCTCCAGCTCCGCGAGCTCGGGAGCGGCCGGCATCACGTGCAGGTTCTCGAAGCGGGTGTGGTGGATGAAGGACCGCGCCCCGTCCCGGAACAGGCTGAAGCCGAGGGTCTGCTGGAAGAAGTCGGCGAGGGTCGGCGTGGCGGCCTCGAGGTCGCGGCCCAGCAGGTAGTGGCTCGAGTTGGCCTGCGGGTCGAGGTCCACGACAAGGGTCCGGGTGGCGCCGGCCGCGCTCACGGCGGCGAGGTTGCAGACGATCGTCGACTTGCCGACGCCGCCCTTCTGGTTGAAGACCACCCAGCGCACGCGCCGCCTCCCCACCAGCCCTCGAGCAGCCACAGCATACCCCTTGCCCGGCCTTACGGCGCCGCTGCGCTATGGTGGCGGCGTGAGCGGCCAGCTTCCGGGCTTCAGGACCTCGAGCGCGCGGCGCGGTCGCCGCGGTCTGACGCTCCTCGGCGCGGCGGTCCTCGCGATCGCCCTGCTCGCGGGCGGGCTCGCCCTGCGCAACCGGGCGCTGACACCCCGCGAGGAGCAGCACCACGCGCAGCCACCCGACGCGGTGCCGACAGCGCCCGCCGCGGCGACGGCCGCCGCCACCGTCACCCCGACAACCCTGATCGAGGAGAGCTCGGGGTGGGTCGAGCTCATCCTCCCGACCGCCACCCCCAGCCCGTGGCCGACCCTGGCGCCGGCCTCCACCGCGACCCCGCGGCCAGCAGGTCCTCCAGCCCTCGGCCCACGTCCTCGTCGAGATCGACGCCGACAACCGCTGCAGCCGCGACCTCGAGCCCTTCGACCTGTGGTTCGAGATCAGCGGCTGGCGGCAGGGCGGGCGCGTGCAGTCGGTGAGGGGCCACCCCTTCGAGCGGATCCGCCGCGGCGCCTCGGGCGTCATCGCGATCGGCCTGCCGGGCTCGATCGACTGGTACGACGAGGTCAGGGTGGAGATCGTGGACTGATCTCGAATTTCGAATTTCGAATTTCGAATTTTCGCTCACGCACCCAAGACAGTTTTGAGTTTTGAGTTGCCACCCTCCCAATGGCTGGGATTTCGGATTTCGAATTTCGGGTTTCGAATTCCCACCCACCCGCCATCGAGAGCGGCTCGTTGATTTCCGAAGCGCCAGGTTAAACACCTCCGGTCCTCGGAAAGCCGTCATGCGTCGCGCACGACGGCTTTCCGAGGGTGGGCGGTCGGGCACGATAGGATGGGGCGCGGAGGCACGACATGTCCGATGACCGACTGAGCGCTGCGGAGCTCACGGCGTTGGTGCAGCGGGTGTTCCAGCCCCGGGAGGAGGACCGCGCGCTGGCGGTGCTGGTGGACCTGCCGGACGACGAGGTGCCGGACAACCCCCGGTGGCGCGAGCGGCGGGCGCTGGCCGCGGGCTGGGCGCGCGAGTTGGCGGCTGCACGGCGCGCCCATGGGCTCGAGGTGGCCCTGGTGCTCTATCGCAACACGCACTCGAACAACGCCGACCTCCCGGCCTCCGCCTGGCGCTGGACGCAGGAGACGCTCCCCGGCCGCGCCGACGCCATGAGCGGGCACCTCGAGGAGCCGATGGAGTCCGTCCTCGCCGCCCACCAGCTGGTGCTGGCGCCGACGGAGTTCTCGACCACCGCGCCGCTCAAGGTCCTGGCGCCGCGCCTCGGCTTCCGGGCCGCGACCATGCCGGGCTTCGCGGTCGAGATGGTGCCGGCTCTGCGCCTCGACTACACCGAGGTCAACCGCCGCGTCAGAGTCCTCAAGAACCTCCTCGACGAGAGCCTCGGTGCCGACCTCCGCTTCGTGGTCGACGGCGTCGACGTGCACCGCCTGCACCTCGATCTCCGATTTCGGGCGGCGCACGCCTCGGGCGGGCTCCTGCCGGAGCCGGGCACCGCCGGCAACCTGCCCTCGGGCGAGGCCTACATCGTGCCCTACGAGGGCGAGCGCGAGGGTGAGCCGTCGGCGAGCGCCGGCAGCCTCCCGGTCCAGCTCGGGGACGAGGTGGTCGTGTTCGAGGTCCGGAACAACCGGGCGGTCGGGATCTCGAGCCGCGGCCCGGCTTCCGAGCGGGAGCGGCGCCTGCTGGGCGGGGAGCCGGCACGCGGCAACCTCGCCGAGCTCGGCCTCGGGGTGCTTGCAGATTTCGGCGTCGCCGCGATCGGTGAGGTCCTGCTCGACGAGAAGCTCGGCCTGCACCTCGCCTTCGGGCGCAGCGAGCACTTCGGAGGGCAGGTCGGGCCGGGCCACTTCTCGCGGCCGGAGGCGGTGGTGCACCAGGACCACGTCTACATCCCGGAGATCCAGCCGCGGGTGCGGGCCGAGGAGGTGCGGCTCCAGCTGGCGGGAGGGACCGCCGTCGAGCTCATGCGCGACGGGCGCTACGTGATCGACTTCGGAGGCTGATCCGGGGTCGTCGTCCCTCAGCCGAGGAGGGCGCCGGTCACCAGCACCGCCAGGAACAGGAGGCCGACGGCCATCGGCAGGAAGATCGAGCTCGTGGGCTCACCGGTCTTGTCGATCTCTCGCATCGCTGCTCTCCCCCGCTCGGCCGGGCTTCCGGCCACCCGACACCTCCCATCACATGCCTCGATTCCGGCACGCTGACGCGGCGGTGAGGAATTCTCGTGGCGAATTGTGGCCGAATCGGGGCAGTCAGTCCCCGCGCCGCAGCGGCAGCAGCAGCCCGAGGAGCAGCAGCACGACGGCGAGGAACCACGGCCCGTCGAGGCCGACCAGAATCGCGCCCGCCACCAGGCAGGCGCCGCCGAACTGGGTCGCGCGCAGCCCGCGCAGCGGCCGCGGCGGCTGCGGCTGGGTCCGCTCCTCGAGGGTGCTCAGCGCCTCACCGATCAGGAGCGGCGTCTTGAGGGCGGCGTCGATCATGCCCGGCGCGACGCGCAGCACCTCCTTCCACAGCCGCGCCGGCGAGTACTCCTGGCGCAGGATGCTGCCGACGTGCTTCTCGGAGACCTCGGCGACGTTGAAGTCCGGGTTGAGCAGGTAGCCCACCGCCTCGTAGGTCACCAGCGCCTTGACCATGAGCACCATGTCGACCGGGAAGTAGAGCCGGTAGCGGGCTCCGAGCTGGATGCACTCGAGGATCAGGAGCGCCAGCGAGAACTCCTCGAACTTCGCGTGGCGGCGCCACTTGCGGGCGACCTCGCGGACCGCCCTGCGGAAGCCCGGGACGTCGGAGCGCGGGTCCTTGCGCGACACCGCGGCGAGGTGGCGGCCGGCGCCCTCGAAGTCCTCCATCACCAGGGCGTAGAAGAGCTCGAGGAGGCTGTGGCGGAGAACCGGGTCGAACTGGCCGACCATGCCGAGGTCGATGAACCCGACCTTGACGCCCGGCAGCACGAGCAGGTTGGCGGGGTGCAGGTCGGCGTGGAAGAAGCCGTCCTGGTAGAGCATCCGCAGCACCGCCTCGGCGCCGAGGTCGATGAGCTGCCGGCGCTCGTCGAGGGGCAGCGACAGGACCCGCTCGTCGTCCGGCCGCACGCCGTCGAGGAACTCCATGCAGAGGACGCTGTGCCCGGAGTGCTCGCGGTAGATGCGCGGGAACACGACGTCGGGCATGTCGGCGAAGTTCTCCGCGAAGGCCTCCGCGTTGTCGGCCTCGAGGGTCATCTCGACCTCGCGCAGGGTGTACTCGCAGAACTCGTCGATCACGCGCCGCGGCTGGTAGCGGGGGATGATGAGCTGGAGGAAGCGCGCCGTCGAGCGCAGCAGCGCGGCGTCCCGGTACAGCAGGTCGCGGATGCCCGGCTTCACCACCTTGAGGATGACCTGGTCGCCGTTCGCCAGCCGCGCCCAGTGGCTCTGCGCGATCGACGCCGAGCCGAGGGGCTCCTGCTCGACCTCCGCGAAGACATCCTCGAGCGGCTGCCCGAGCTCGGCCTCGACGACCGCGCGGATCTTCTCGAACTCGACGGCCGGGAGATCGGCGAGCAGGTTGCGCAGCTCCTCGGTCACCGACTCCGGCAGGATGTCCTGGCGCAGGCTGAGGATCTGGCCGAGCTTGATGTAGGTCGGCCCGAGCATCTCCAGGCGGATGCGGAGCTGGACCGGGAAGGGCTGGCCGGCGATCTCCCGGTCGAGGAAGCGGCGGCAGATCCAGGCGACCACGGCCCGCACGCGGAAGATCAGTCCGCGGCCGCCGCGGCGCCGGCTCGCCTCGAGCGAGGCGACGAAGCCGCCGAGGAGCAGGGCGAGCACCTGGCGGACGGTGGCGCGGCCGCGCCGCGCGAGCCCCGGGATCGTGACCACCTGCCGGCGCGCGCTCCGCCGCCTCGGCCCGGGACTGCGGGCCCCGCCTCCCCCCGCCGGCCTGGCCTCCATCACTCCTTCTCCGCGGCCATCACCGGTTGCGACCGTACTTCTCGTGGCTCGACACCCAGTCCAACGACGAGATCGCCGAGCCGAGGGAGATCTCGCCCGCGAGGGCCACCCCGGCGACGATCTCCGCCAGCTTCTTGACCTTGCCGCGCCCCACGCAGCCCATCATCGCCAGACACTCGCGCTGGGTCGGCAGGCCGGTGCCCCCGCCGAAGGTGGCGACGATCAGCGACGGGATGGTCAAGGACATGTAGAGGTCGCCCTCGGGCGTGAGCTCGGTGTAGAGGATGCCCGACGAGGACTCGGCGACGTTGGCCACATCCTGGCCGGTGGCGATGAACATGGCGGTGATGCCGTTCGGCGAGTGGGCGCCGTTGTTGTTGGCGCCCGACAGGAAGGCGCCGACGTTGGAGATCTGGGAGTGGTACTGCAGGCTCTTCGGCTCGACCCGCATGTGCTGGACCAGCACGTCGCGCTTCACGACCGCCTCCGCGATGACGCGCTTGCCGCGGGTCCGCATGATGTTGATCTGGGAGTGCTTCTTGTCGGTCGCCAGGTTGGACTCGAGGTAGAAGGCGCGCACGTTGTCGACGTTGTCGAGCATCCAGGAGCAGGCGGCGAAGGTCGCCCGGCCGACCATGTTCTGGCCGGCGGCATCGCCCGTCGAGTAGTTGAAGCGCAGGTAGGCGAAACGGCTGGCGAGGAAGATGTCGATGTCGAGGAGCTTGGCGACGCTCGATGTGGCCTCGGCCGCCTGCGCGATCTGCCGCATGTGGGCGTTGACCCAGGCGCGGAAGTCGCGCGCCTCGCGCGCCGAATCGAAGACGAAGACCGGCGCGCGCTGCATGCGGTCGTCGGAGACCGTGCAGGTGACGCCGCCGGAGAGATTGAGGACCTTGATGCCGCGGTTGTAGGAGGCGACGAGAGTGCCCTCGGTGGTGGCCAGCGGGACCAGGAACTCGCCCTTGGCGTGCTCGCCGTTGAGCCGGATCGGCCCCGCGATGCCGATCGGCACCTGAGCCACGCCGAAGAAGTTCTCGATGTTGCCCTTGGTCGCCGGCGGCTCGAAGCTGAACCTCGTCACGTGCTCGAAGTCGACGCCGCTGAAGGAGCGCACGAAGTCCTGGCGCCTGCGGATGATGTCGCCGGTGTAGTCGTCGTCCTTGTCGTAGGGGACTGCAACCCGCTCCTCCTTGCGCTCGCGGATGGCGTCCTTGACCGAGAAGGCGAGGCGTCCGAAGGGTGTGCTCTGGACACTGACGGCGATCGTGTGCGTGCCGACCCCGAGTGCGGCCCCCTTCCACAGCACGTGCAGGGTGGTCGCGAGCGGAAAGGTGATCGGCGACGCGGCACTCACCTCCGCGGGTGAGAAGCGCTGCTCGCCCAGGGTGAAGACGAGCTCCTCGAGCGGCACCGGGCGGTCATCGAAGGCGATCTCGCGGACGCCGGTGACCACTGCGTCGCTGAGCCGGTTCTTGAGCCCGAAGGCGACCCCTTCAGCTGAGTTCTCGAGGCTGCCGTAGGTGAAGAGCTGCTTGAGAACGAGCGACGGGACCTTCACAGTGGGCCTCCCGGAGGTCGTCGAAAGCCGTTCAGCGTGCCTGCCGCGATCTGCCGAAGCGCGGCGGCATTGTAGCAGCCGCCCGGGAGCGCCCGCACGGCGCCCGCAGCCGGCCTCACTTCGCCTTCAGCCGCGCCACCAACTCTCGGAGGGTCCGCTGCAGCTCGGGCTCGAACCAGGCCTCGGCGAGGCGGCGCACGTCCTCGTCGCGCTGACCGCGGACGAGATCGACGAGATCGCGGCGGAGCCGCCGCCGGGTCTCGGCGAGGGCCTGCGCCGGCGCCTGCAGGATGTGCCCGCACCAGGCTCTCGCGGCGGCGACCGGCTCCGGCGCCACCTCGTCGATGAGTCCGATGGCGAGGGCCTCCGCCGGCTGCAGCAGGCGCCCGGTCACGCACAGCTCCTCGGCGAGGCGCGGTCCCACCGCCCGCCGCAGCAGGAGGGCGACGATCTCGGGCATCGCGATGCCGATGCGGACCTCATTGAGCCCGATGCCGAAGGGGCCGTCCGCCATCACCCGGCGGTCGCAGCAGAGGGCGAGGACCGCGCCGCCCGCCGGGCTGTGCCCGGTGATCGCGGCGACCACGGGCAGCGGCGACTCGGCGAGGGCGATGAGCGCGTCGAAGAAGGTCGCCACCGCCAGCTCGAGCTGCGGCCTGTCGAGCGCGAGCAGCTGCGGGACGTCGAGGCCGGCCGAGAACATGCCCTCGCGGCCGGAGAGGACGATGGCCCGCGCGCCCCGCGCCGGCGCCGCGCGGAGCTCGGCGGTCAGGGCCCGGAAGAGCTCGCTGGAGAGCGCGTTCACCGGCGGCCGGTCGAGCCGGAGCTCGTGGACCTCGCCGTGCTCGATGTGCTGGATCATGGGAACCCCCGCGACATTCTATGACGGCGGCGGGGCGGAGGGGC